>JBHLOD010000383.1:0-2576 GCA_048940825.1 Promethearchaeota archaeon
TTAGCTTCACCAGCTGCTTCCGACTTATCCTCAGCATCTGTAGCCATTTGTTCACCTCATGGTTTGTGTTAAATGCGAAAGTCGAAGACAACAGGCGGCATAAATGTATTCGCTTTCAACCCGAAACATGGGCATCTCTATGATGAAGTATGTGGGATTAACGCAGGTTTCCATGGACTGCAGTGCCATGTCCAACAGGGAGGCAGTATTGCACAGTATCATGTCTGGGCAACATCCTCAGTACTAACCTAGTATTTGCATGGACACACAAGGTGACTTATGCCAGAGAAGTATGGATGTCAATGAGCGCGTCATCATCTCCCGGAACCGATGTGCTCTTTGTTCCTGAGCGGGAGCGGGAATCGCTCCTCCTCACTATCTACGATGTAGAGATCGGCTAGGGATCAAAGCCTGAAAGATCCAAGGAATCTCCGACTATCTTCTGCACCATAGCAAGCTTCTCCTTGTTTTCTACCGACACTGTACCTGCTATGCTGTCAACTCGTTTTCCCGTTGTGTATGTATCATGCGGAGTCATCATGATCGGGACACCCATCTCCTTTGCCTTGGAGAGCGTTCGAATATCAGGTCCCATGCCTCCAGTCAGGATAAGCAGATTCGTGTCGGTTTCAAGGGCTGCAAGACAGATATCTGTCCTGTCTCCACTCGTAATCACTGCCTTGTCCTTCGCCCTCCGGAACCACTTCAGGGCATTCTCGGGGGCCATGCTTCCAATCATGAACCTGTCAATCAGCAGATCCATCTTGTCATCTCCAGCAATCATTTCGCCCTCAAGCGCACGGAGAATCTCTCTTATGGTTGGACTGAATAGCTCTCTTCGTTGGTAAATCACACCGAGAAACTTCACTCCATTCTCCTCTAGAAAAGGCCTGATTCGCTCTCTGACCACCTTCTTCAGCATGGGAGGCACCATGCTAAGTACAACTCCAATCTCGTTGATGCCGTACTGCCTGAAGAAGTCCCTGTCCAACAGGACATCATCAATCGCTGTCACTTCCTTGAAGTTGAAGAGGCATATTACGGAAGCGTCGAGTAGCTTGGCAATCTGTGGGGTGGAAAGTCCCACGTGGAGGAGATGCCATGGAGCCTTCGTGCCCTCCACAAGAACGAAGTCCTGTCCCTCGGCAACTTTGGCATAAGAACTCTTGATTCGCTTGACAAGCGCATCATGTCCTATCTGGATGAATTCGTCATAGCTTGATTTCTTTCTGACTATCGGACAAATATCGTCAAGGTCAATATCGAGTTCGAGAACTTCTCTCATGACTGCTGCGTCTTCATCAATATCCTGAGATTCATCAACGTGGTCGAAGCTCTTCTGACCGATGGGCTTGAAATATGCAACAGAGTGTCCATCGCTCCGAAGCTTCGCCGCAATGGCAAGTGCGACCATTGTCTTTCCTGTAAGAGTTTCTCCACTGATCACAATGTTCTTCGCCAATCTACTCTCCACCTATCGTTATCTTAACATCAACCGCAGATATCCCCTTCCCTCTCTCGTACGCAAAAGCGGGATTAATGTCCAATTCCACTATGTCTTCGAAATCGGTCACAAGTTTCGAGATTCTCAAGATTGTGTCCTCGATTGCTTCTACGTCGCTAGGCTCTTCGCCACGCACGCCTCTGAGAAGTGTGCCCATCTTGGTTTCTGCGATGAGATCCACCACATCCTTTCGGGTCATCGGAGCAAGTCGAAATGACACATCCTTGAGGAAGTTCACATAGATGCCTCCTGCACCGAACATTACCAGAGGACCAAACTGGATATCTTGCGAACAGCCGATGATGAGCTCCTTGCCCTTCTCGGCCATCTCCTGAACATCAACTCCGTAGATCACTGCTCTGGGCAGGTGGGTTCGGACATTGTCAAGAATCTCAAGAAAGGCATTCTCGACTTCTTCCTCGTCATTGAGTCCTACTCGGATTCCACCGATGTCAGTCTTGTGAATGATGTCGGGGCTCGCTATTTTGAGCACGACCGGGAAGCCTAGCTTGGCTGCGATTTCTCTGGCCTCTTTGGCGCTGGTGCTGAGTCTAATCCGAGCCACGGGAATTCCGTATGCCTCTGCTATCTCGTGCGCCTCACTCCCTAGCATGACTTGACGATTGTCCTCGCGCACACTCTTGATGATCTCAGCAACTCTCTTCCTGTCCACTTTGAAATCAGGGGGGCTTTCCTGTCCAAGGCTGTCTCTCAGGACCACATATCGGTACAACTCTGCAAGGGCATTGACAGCTCTGCCTGGGAAGTCAAAGACAGGTACGCGGCCCTCGTTCAAGACGATCCGAGGGTAGGTCATGGCGTTGCCGCCCATGAACACGGCAAGCAGGGGTTTGCCCGGGTTCTTCTTGCGAGCCTCAACAAGTATCTGCGCGGTTTCGGTTTCTTTCGTCATGGCCTGAGGCGTCAACAACACTAGCACTGAATCAACATTCTCATCGTTGAAAACAGCCTCCAGACACAAGGCGTAGTCCTCTGGTTGTGCAGTTCCCAGGGCATCCACAGGATTGTAGACCGACGCAGCAGGAGGCAGCCCTTTCTTGAGTGCTTCTAT
>JBHLOD010000384.1:0-2572 GCA_048940825.1 Promethearchaeota archaeon
TAGATTGCCCTAGCGGTTTGCTATCGCGATATGTAATCATAGTAGCGGCCTCGGGTGGAATTGTGATAATGGCACTAGTAATCGCACTGAGAAGAAGGCGACTCTAGAACTTCTCCAGAGCCTTAGTGGTTATTGCTAGTTTCCAGTGCCAATAGTCCATAGCCAATCCTGCCTTGTTGTCAATGCATAAATCGATTGGGTCTGAAGACCGCCCTGATAGAAATGATTGTTGTTGAACTTCTCAGAAGTATGGTTGAGTCGACTAGAACCTGGCGTGAAAGGGCTTATCAAAACCTGCAGGCCAGCGGATGCAATGATTTGGACTATCGACCTTCAACGGGTATGTCGGCTATGGGATGGCTCCTCGCGCATCAGGCTGCAGTCTATGACTTTGTACTGAACATGCTGATTCGAGGTGATTCTCCCAAGAACTCTGAGTTCTTCTATTCATACAGGGGTGACTCAAGTGACTCAGGTGATTGGAAAGGTACGTCACTCCAGGAGATTGAAGCTTATTACGACTCAAGTGAAAGTGATTTCATCTCTTGGATTGAAAATGCCTCAGCGGAAGATTTGACTCGCAGACTAGACGAAACCTGCATTTCTCAGTATCATCAGGGCATGCGCATTATCGAAGTGATTTCAGATATGTTCGCCCATTTGAATCACCACAACGGACATCTCAGTGCTATCAATGGTGATTGGTGTCGGCAGAAAAGATCTTAATCTGAGCACTAAGGAGTCTTGACGAAATGGTAACGCCTCAGACAGGTCTTCTTCATCAATGAAGTTTACTGACTCTCACTTTTCTTTGTTACTCTCTGCCATAGAAGAGACTGAATTCTCCCAGTCCGCAAAAGGCAGGACCTTCCTAGCCCGAGATGTATTAGTTCCTAGGCTTCACTTGGATAGCTGGATTCATACGCGACGAGTCCACCACACTTTCCACATCGGTTCATTCAGGCATTCCGTATATCCTGATAGCATTCTTCCAGTAGAGCTTGCGAAGCAAGGACACAGAAAGGTCCAGTCCATTGATGAGAGTCCCACCAGACTTGTTGGTATCAGGGTCTGCAAATGGCAGCGGTCTTCCCTGAGTACTTGACTCCCACAGAGCCCTCTGGGCAACATACCTCGCTTCATAGTCGCGCTTCTCCATCTTCTTGTAAGATGCTAGGTCGGTCCCAAAGAGCACTCTGTCTGAGTATCTCAGCATGAATTCACGTGCCCGTTCCACGTCCTTACTCAGTTCTCTTGCCATCCACCTTGATGAGGCAGTGTCAAGGATGATATTCGGAAACCGGTCCAACCACCTGGCTAGATTCGGTAGCCTATGTGGCTCTGGCTGTGATGCAAAATGAGGAAGCTGAAACACTAGACCAGGATGCCTTTCTAGTACTCTCTCAAGTTGAGAGAGGTGGTCCTCCTTTGTGCCATACTTGGCTGTATTTCTATACTGATTGCTATAGTATGTATCAGGATCACCGACATGGAGGATAAGTGGAATCTTGTTGTCCTCTAGAGCTTGGAAGATGGGCTCCAGACGAGGGTCATCGATAGAGAAATCGCTGGGAACATCTTCGATGAAGTCTCGCCATCGTGGGCCAAACCAGCTCTTTGCAAGGGCGTATCCATCTTCCTGCATTCGGCTTATCTCATCTATCACTGGGTCAACTCGGTATTGCGCTATGTCCTTCAGTGAGAGATATCTTGCAAAGACAAAACGCCGGGGATATTGGGACCGAACCTCTTCCAATCCACCTTCTGAGTGGACAATGGCAATCTGTGCAGAGACTCCGAACTCTTCTTCAATCTCAACCATTCTTCTGAGGTAGGAGCCCTCAATGTGAGTATGGGCATCAAAGATTGGACCATTATATTTCCATGATTCCGTCAATGTGGACCATTCACGCCGCGGTTCATGTACTGAAAAGCAATTCCATTTGTGTAAGCTAGAACACCCATCTTGATGACGGCGACCTAGTCATGTTTCCCAGTTCTATTCTCCAAAACAGATAAGGTGCTGATTGTGAGCATCGTTGCTAAGGAAACCAACATGAGTCAAGGATTATCTTTAGAAAGACGGGGATGTGCCAGGAATTCAGGAATCTTCATACTAGTCAGAATAGTGCTTGGCTCTCTCGTGTTCTTGTCGTTGAATGCAATATACTATGTACCAGGAGAAGCCATGTTGACCGCAGCTCTGAGTGTCAAAGCCAATGTCTTCCTCTTCATAGGAGTGATTGTTGCACTCTTCTTCATGTCACTCTTTAGTCTGATTATTCCGATTCCGCTGAACAATGTACTAACATCGGTCAACAAGAATCTGTCAAAGGGTGCCCAGAGATTGCGGCAAATGGAAGTCTTAATCTTCATTGTAGGTGTGGTGTTGCTGTTTGCTGAAGTTCCACTCTTCTACCAAGTGTTGCTCGTTGGAATAATCTTCTTTGGTCTTCATCTGATAATAGTCGGGTATTTGGTCTTCATATCAGGCTACCTTGGTAGAGCGTTGGGCATTTCACTGATAGTTGGTGCTTCGGTAGGTTATCTCTTGGAGAGTGTGACTCATACT
>JBHLOD010000385.1:0-2563 GCA_048940825.1 Promethearchaeota archaeon
CGAGACTCCTTTTAGTGTACACAACCTTGTGCCTAACCTTCCACACAAAATGATTACAGGGACAGGTCATTGGCTGCAACTGGATAAACCAGAAGAATACAATCAGATAATGGATGAGTTTCTTTCTTCCGTTGATAGTGGCAGTCACCTCTAAAAGACATACTCAATAAGTCAGGTTGGTGACCCAATACCAGATACACTTGGCACACGACTGCAATCGAGAGACCATCCTGGGGGCTGTTGACTGTGGAGAGGTTGTTGGATATATTCAGGTGTGATTCATCACTTCCATATCGATGCAAGAACTACATGGTAGGATGCAATGAATAAGATGGTAGTCCTATCCCTGTTGTTAATGCCTAAGTTGAATCGTCTCCTTAACATCGTAATCGGAATCTTTCAGATTGTTGTACTATTTGCAGCATTTCTGAACACCATTACAGCCTACTATATTGTGCTTGCGAGCATAGAATTGGTGTGTCTGGTACTAATAGTGTGGTTTGCTTTGAAATGGCCAAAGCAGCAGTGAACGCTTTACTGACTATGAATCTTCATAATGACTCGGAGGATTGGTGTGATTAGAGACAGCATCTATTTCAGTCACCAATCCTTCCATCGTGAGTGAATTACTATGTTTGCTGAAATCTCCGGTTTTCTCTTTCTGTTTATCATTGTAGTCTTGGTCACTGCAAGTTCGAGATATGGATATGAGATATTCAGTGAATTGGACTCTGAGGCTCAACTCCAGAAGATTCACGAGGATTCGCAGAGATTCAGAACAGGTACTCTGTTGGTAGTCTTGGAGCATGTTGCCATAGTTTCTTTGGCTGTGACGATGTTCATTGCTTTCGGTCCTTACAACATGGTACTTGGAGTCATTTGGGTTGTTGCTCGAGGAACAGAGGGCTTGATCCAGATCTACAGGAAGAACCACTACTGGAAACTTCTCGCTCTGGCCAAACAATACTCTGGAACTAGTGGTGCTGAAAGAGATGCGTTGGGTGATTCAGCTATCACCATTCTCAAATCAAAGAACTCCACTTTCACAATTGCACAGATCCTATTCTCAATAGGTACGCTCTCGTACTCAATCCTGTTTGTCTTCTACGCAGTGATACCAGTAGTCATTGGATGGTTTGGCATTGGATCCAGCATTATCTATGGCCTCGGCAACGCCGCAACTCGAGTCAGACCGAAATTCAAAGTCCTGTGGAACTTGGGTGGCCTGTTGATTTGGGTTTTCGAACTGGTCTTGGGAGGATGGCTACTGTTTTCCTCATTCATCGTCCCTTAGGAAACGCATTCATAACATAGGCCATCTCTAAGTGAACCAAATCATGTATCAAGAAGTGAACAATCATGAAAGCGATTGTAATCACGAAATATGGTGGGCCAGAAGTCCTTCTATACAAGGATGTGGAGAAGCCTTCTCCTACCGAGAATCAGGTTCTTGTGAAGGTTAAAGCTGCATCTCTAAATGCATCCGATTTCGAAGCTATGAGAGGTTCGTGGGCATCCCGCCTGGGAGGTCCTCTTAGGACAAAGCACAAGATACTCGGAACTGATATGGCGGGGATAGTTGAAACGGTTGGAGGCAGTGTCACAAGATTCCAGCCAGGCGATGAGGTTCTCGGGGACCTGTTGATCCCAAATGGTTATGGTGCTTTTGCTCAGTATGTTTGTGCTCCTGAAAAGGTGCTGGCGCCGAAATCGGCCAAAATGACTTTCGAACAAGCATCTACCTACCCCGAATCAGGCATCATTGCGCTGCAGAGTCTGCGCGGGAAGAGAGAGATTCAGCCCGGACAAAAGGTCTTGATCAATGGAGCTGGAGGCGGAATGGGGTCTTTTGCGATTCAAATTGCGAAGTACTATGGGGCTGAAGTTACTGGCGTCGACAGCGCGATAAAATTCGAGATGATGAGATCAATAGGTGCAGATCACGTTCTTGACTACATGGAAACGGACTTCACCAAGACCGGGGAGAGCTACGACCTTATTCTTGACACTGTGGCACGTCGTTCATTGCGTTCCTACCGACGAGTGTTGAATCCCAATGGTATGCTAGTAATAGTCGGTGGAAATAGGCGAGCTCTTTTTCGTGCACTAATCCTTGGTCCATTGGTTTCAAGGATGGGAAGCAGGAGCTATGGCATCAATCCCATGGATAAGGACCCGATGCAAGATTATGATTTCCTTGCAGAGCTCTTTGAAGCTGGCAAAGTGGTTCCCGTAATAGACAGATACTATCCGTTGAGTGAGGTTCCTGAGGCTATCAAATACCTGGAGGACGGACTCGCTGCTGGAAAAGTAGTAATAACTATCTGAAGGATTGGAGGAGAACACACATGAAAGCGGTAGTCTGGACAGAGTTCGGACCACCGGATGTTCTTCAGCTCCAAGAAGTAGCCAAGCCGCAGCCGAAAGAAGATGAACTTCTGATCAGAATACATGCAACGACAGTGACCGTAGGTGACTGTGAGATGCGACGCCTTGAGTATCCATTGACAATGGGACTAGTCGTGCGAATGATAGTTGGGTTCAGAAGACCAACAAGAATCAC
>JBHLOD010000386.1:0-2551 GCA_048940825.1 Promethearchaeota archaeon
AGTGCATGAACACTCATGTTGCAGTTCGTACTTTAGACTCAATAATAGCCTTTCAGAAGCTGGTGAAACTCGACAACCCCCGTATAGTAACACCTGCTATCAACGCTCTTGGAAACTTCTACAACGAGTCCTCTGTTTTGACACTCGCAGAAACTCTATGCCAACGAAAGGATGAATGGGTAGTCCAGTCTGTCGTGGACGCCTTGGACAATGTGTTCAGTAAATGTCCTGAAGCTGAACCAGCGATTAGAAGAACCCTAGAATCTGATTGTGTCAACTCAACTCCACTGAAGCACTTTCTCCGCCGAGTTTCGAAGTAGAGCAAAGCACCTCGTCAAGACCCTCGACAGACATAAATCAACTACGGGCCGCGTGAGAACCATGACCGACTCGCAGGTGGATAGATTCCATGAGATTGACCAATTCTTCAATCCCGAGCGAGTAGCCCTGGTCGGAGCTTCTTCCGACTATCGTAAGTTGGGTAACTCAATCCTGATGAATCTCCTGATATCTGAGGTTGAGGTATATCCAGTGACACGAAATAGAGATCACGTGCTTGGAGTCAAAGCATATCCCAATCTGGGGAGTCTACCAGAACCTGTCGACCTTGTCATTGTCGCCGTTGCAGCTAAGTACTGCTCAGGTTTAATGGGGGAAGCAAGGAAGGCAGGGGCCAGGGCGGCGGTGATAGTATCGGGTGGCTTCAGCGAAACTGGTGCGGAGGGCGCCAAGCTTGAAGAGGCACTTGTGACTGCAGCTAGAGAAGCTGGCGTGAGAATTATCGGACCAAACTGTGTTGGTGTTTCAAACAGCAGGCTATTCAACGGCACGTTCACCATGATGCCAGAACGAGGCAACATCGCCTTAGTTTCTCAAAGTGGTGCATTAGGTGGAATGGTCATCTACACGACTCGGACCAAGAGAATCGGTATGAGTAAGTTTGCGAGTCTAGGAAATGCCGCTGACGTCCAATTCTCTGAGGTAATCGATTACCTAGGCAATGATACGAAAACGACTGTGATTGCAGTATATGTTGAAGGTGTCGACCAAGGCAGGGCTTTCTTCCAGTCACTTCATGACGCGGCAAACACAAAACCAGTTGTCGTGCTGAAGGGCGGCAGAAGCGACGTCGGTAGAAAGGCCACCCTGTCGCATACCGGATCCATCGCCGGCTCAACCAAGATATTCAACGGCATGGTTCGTCAAGCACGTTGTGTTACTGTTCCAACATTGGACAGTCTACTCGAAGTGTGCAAGCTCTTTGACTATCAGCCACTACCGGCTGGACGTAATATAGGTATTATTAGTAATACAGGCGGTGCCGGAGTCCTTGCAACAGATGCGGCGACTGAACTAGGTTTCAACATCCCTTCTCTTGAGGAAGAAACTAGACAGGAGCTTCGTCAAGTTCTGTCTCCAATCGCATCAACAGAGAATCCTGTAGATGTAGTTGCGAGCGGCGGACGAAGGGAGTATCGTTTCAGCACTGAAATGATGCTGAAAGATTCGAATATCGACATGTTACTAGTCATTTGTGGTGTTCCAACCTTCGCAGGAATGACACAGACCGAACATGCTGCAGGAACTCTGGAAGGTATTCGCATTGCAGATCAGGGCAAACCAGTGGTAGGAGTATGGTTGGCCGCAGACGTTGGAAAACCCGGAAAGGACTTGCTTGAGATGAATCGCGTTCCTTGCTATGATGATCCATCCATGGCAACACTTTGCATGGCGCGTGTGGCCGATTACGCGGAGATGCGTAGGGGTAGTGAACCCACATAGGGCTCCATCTCATGTATCATCTATACTAAAGAGAGAAGTTCAGACTCAAGGCACATGGTATCACTAGTCGAGGTACTTGTCGGCTATGTCAGGAAACTCGTGAGAAAGAGCTTCTCGTAACTTCCGTTCAACCCACATACTCAGATTGATTGCTTTCTCGTTTCTCACATTCTGGAGGCAGGACCTAAGCTCAGTCGTAAATGAGAACGACACGATTGGACTCTTCCGTTCCTTATTTGGCACCGCCACCACAGTTCTACTTGTGGACTCTGCTACTCTGTGCCTTTCAACAGCAGATGGTCTTGCATCCCTATCCTCTTCAGAATCTCGGTATTTCTTAAGAACACTCAAACTTAACGCACCTCTCTAAGCAATTCAGCATATGCCTCTGAAACAAGTCTGGCAATCTCTATATCCACCTCTGGATTGTCCCGCCGCCTGAAATTCTCCGCCGCCACCTGTTGACATCCCCGTGCTAACATTCGGATGTCACGTGGATTGCCCTTGGCAGCTTCGTTGATGATCTCAACGGCTGCGTCATCAAACGGGTATATCTCAAAGGTGTCGGGATTGAAGCTGTCTATGCGTCCCTGTGCATAGTAGATTCTTCTCCCAATGAACTCCTTTGCCTTCTGGTCATCGAACGGAGGAACATCAAGGGGTTCAGTTCGGTCTGCAATCTGTGGAAGGAAGGAAAGCATGGCATTCCAATAGATGGCAGTTCCAGACATTATCAATGTGATAATGGGTTCATCAAGCACATCTGGAT
>JBHLOD010000387.1:0-2549 GCA_048940825.1 Promethearchaeota archaeon
GGTACAGGTCACTGCAGGTCCGCTGGAGGGCGGAAACGGGCCAAGAAGAATAGGTTTCATGGCACAGGACATACACAGAAGGAAGCTGGCTGAGCAGAGAGAGAAACTTGAGGTTGAACGGACGGACCTACTCGTTGATGTTGCCACTCATGACTTGAACTCAATCAATCAGGCAATCCTCTTTGCAATGGGCTTGATAGAATCCCAGCTAGACATCCCTGAAAGTCTAGCCTCTATGATTCAAGAGGCATCATGGAATGTTAGAAGATCAGCGAGAATGATTGCAAACATGAGGGCCATAATCACCCTCAAAGACCAACCCCCGCTGAAGAGTGAAACAGATATTCATTCGTATCTACAGGCCGCACTCCAATCTGTCAAGAACGACTTTCCATGGAAGAAACTGATAGTCAGCACCAACATCGGTGAAGGGAAGTTCCTAATTCGGGGCCACGAATACGTTGAGCATGTTCTCTTCAATATCATTCACAATTCGGTGATGCACAGTGAAGAAGAGCAAGTCGAAGTTGATGTGACAGCTGAAGTAGTCGACTCGGCTAGAATGGTCAGGATAGAAGTTTCGGATAAGGGACCAGGAATCCCCGACCAGCTGAAGGAATTTGTCTTCAAGAGGACAGGTAGGCCAGACGCACAGATTGTGGGAAGGGGTCTTGGTCTGACTCTGGTTGACAATATCATCAAAAATCTTGAGGGCGAGATTTGGGTGGAGGACAGAGTCGAGGGAGACTCAACCAAGGGTGCCAGGTTTGTCTGTCTGTTGCCAATTTGGCGTGATATATCTAACTTGCCTTGCGGCGGTGAAACATGCATTAAATTCTACAGGTCTCATCACTGTTTCTGGTGCGACCCAATGTACGACCAGCTCTTGAGAATGATGGATGAGATGAGCATCGCCAGCTCCATTCTTGAATCAATCAATGTCGATGAACCCGGAGCAGAAAGGTTCGAAAGTGAGCTTCCAGAACTACCCTTGATCAGACTATGCGACGTAGAGCTGAGTGGGTTCGTCCAGGAACATACCTTGAGAAAAGAACTCGTGAATATGCTGACCAAGCCTTGTTACAAGGGCACATAGCTTCTTGCATAGACTTCCTCAGAAAGATGATGATGGGGGCTCCGCTATATAGAGCCCCGATTCTTATGGGACTAGGACTGCGTAATGCCTACGCTTTGGCCCCTTCTTGCAGCGCCATGCTGCCTAGGGATTCTTTCATGAGCCCGTTAAAATCAAAGCCCATGATTCTCGCCATCAGAATCATTGGCAACAGCACATTGCCGAACACTTGGAATGCACTTGCGCCTCCACCTTGTTCAGTGCTATCGCCTCCGTTTCCTCCGGCTCCGCCGAAGAGGGTTATGTCACCTATGTCAATCTGCTCATAGATCTTAGGCAGAATCTGTAGAAAGTCTCTTGCAAACGCCTGTGGCGAATAGTCCTTTGCTGCCTCTAGGGTCTTCTTGATACCCTGAGCCTCAGCTTGGGTAACCTTCAGTATCTTCTCTGCATCGGCTGCTGCAACCACGCTGATTTTCTCGGCCTCGGCTCTTGCTTCTTGCAGTATTCGTTGTGCTTGGACTTCGACCTCCTGCTTTATCTTCCGCTGCTTCTCAGCCTCAGCCCCGAACTTAGCAACCTCTAGATCTTTGGCGGCCTCAACTTCGGCTTGCTGTTTCTCATAGCGCTTCTGCATCAGGTCCTTTTGGAGTTCGATCTCAAGTACACTCTGCTCTCTCTGCTTCTCTGACTCTTGGATGGCCCGAAGCTGGGACTGTTCTTGAACGCCGACCTGCTTGTCTTTCTCGATCTCCTTCTCACGGAGGCTTCGGGATCTCTCAATGTCTTTTAGACCAGTGGCTTGTTCTGCTTCGATGAGAGCTATCTGTGCCAACCTATGCATTTCTGCCTCTCGTGGTTTTGACATGTCACTGAGGAACGTATCATTGACCACGACGACGTCTACCAGCTCTACTGTGACTATCTTTAACCCCCACTCAGATACGATGTCCGTCAGCTCCTTCTTGATGGCCTCGATTATAAGCTGTCGTTCCTCTAGAATCATCTCCACGGACAGTTGCGCACATGATGTACGAATAACGGATTCGATGATTGCGGTCAGCCGAGGGGGAATCTCTCCCCACTTCACATTGTTGATCGTAGCGATTGCGTTTTCTGCCTGCCATTGAAGAACGGCACTCAATCGAATCTTCTGCTTCTCCTTGGACAGAACAGACTCTGCAGAGATGTTCAGCTGTTGCACTGTCCTGTCAACTGCAAGTATCCTGTCCAAGAATGGAATCCGTACAACCATTCCACCTTCGCCCTGCTTGATTGCCTTTCCCTTTCGAAGATGTACGTAGAAGATGTTAGGATCGAAGATGCGTACGTATTTTCTGATGTAGAAAGCTAGCAACACGACAGCAAGAATTCCAAAGAGGGCTATAGACAACCCGAGATTGGAGGCAAACCAATCCATTATTCCCGCTTGCATTTGTTACTATTTCACACGCCTGTTTTCACCGTGCATCAT
>JBHLOD010000388.1:0-2542 GCA_048940825.1 Promethearchaeota archaeon
TGGGGGAATCTCACCGTTCTGGCAACTGACGGCACTAACGCCGTAATAGTGGCCGGCGTCGTCGGAAAGGGGAAACTGGCAATCACAACGACAAACCCAACCGGTGCGCAGCGGAATGCGACGGTTGAGAATGCAGTACTGTGGAACACCATGCCGTCTCTCTTTCTACGAGATGTGATGCTCAGTCAGGAGATAATATGGGAGGGCGACAGTTTGGTCATTACGCTTGAAGTCACGAATCGAGTTGGAGTTGGCATAGAACTGGTCCAAATACAAGCATGGCTCAACGACACAATGGTTTCAGTAACGGAAGTTGGCCCAGGAACCTATACTATCACTCTGACAGAAGAGTGGACGCGCGGGCATCTTGGTGATTTTGACCTGAAACTATCTGCGGTCAAGTCTGGCTACGACTCGCTGTCAATTGTGTTGCAGAGCTTTATCTACGTCAGAGCATTCCCCTTGGTGCCTTTGTTGATAGTTGGTGGGGTCTTGGGTCTAATCTTGGTCGGATCGTTCTACATGCGGCGCAGACGCGGTGAAGACCAGACCTCGTGGAGGCAGGAGTCCGGCGAAACGAAGAAGGAACGGGAGCGACGAAGGCAGGAGGACGAGCGCTTCAATCCTAAGGAGTACTTCGGCGTCTGAGAATTGCGCAAAAATCGTGCACGCCAGCGCCTACAGTACAGGAAGCTTTTATAGCAACACGAAGCGACCTGAGTCTGATTGGACTGATTTGAGGCCCTAGAGATGTCCAGCCGCGTAGATACTATCAACAAGATCATTCGTGACTTCGAAACGGTTCCAGGGGTGGAGGGCGCAGCTCTTGTGTCACTCGATGGTCTTCCTATCTCCTCAGCCCTTCCTGAGAGCGAACAGGAAACTGTTGCAGCCATCAGTGCAGCTATTGTGTCACTTGGTGAGAAGGCAACAACCGAGCTTGATCGAGGGAGCTTGTTGGAGATTTACGTCAAAGGCGACAAAGGATATACACTTATGACGTCTGTCGGAGACCACGCGCTGATTCTAGTCCTGGCTAGACCTGACGCACAACTGGGACTGATTTTCGTGGACATGAGGCGTATGGCCGATACATTGCTTGACATTCTCTAGAAGCAGCAATCTTTGATTCTTGTTCCGGAGTCTGAGCTACGACACAGCTTTGACAATGGTGTTCACAATCTCTCTTGCAACATCTCGCTTCATTGAGAGCGGCACCTGTTTGACCAGACCTTTATGCCCGACTATGAGGACCTGATTCGTTTCGGTGCTAAATGCAACGCCTTCTCGCGAAGCGTCGTTGGCAACCACCAGGTCACAGACTCCAGATTCGATCTTGGTCTTGGCCCTTTCCTCAAGCTCCTTGTCAGTGACTCCTGACTCCACCTTGAATCCAACAATGAAGAGTTTCTTGTGCTTCTTTCGAACTATATCGATGATCTTCACGGTAGGCTTCAGATTGATAGCTAGTTCAGGGGTCCCAGAGGGTATCTTCGAGTCAACCATTTCTGAGGGCACATAGTCCAGAACTGCTGCCGTTGAGATGAAGACGTCCGTCTCTGATTTGGCCAGAATCTCCGTGACAGATGATAGCATCTCATCAGGAGTTTCCACTCTCCGAACGTTCGCCTCGTGTGGTGGGGTTTGACTCACAGGACCCAGTAGTAAGTCGACTGTCCCTCCCCTTGATATGACCTCATTGGCGATCTCAATCCCCATTCTTCCGCTTGAAGGATTTGTGATGAAGCGCACTCTGTCTATCCATCCTCTCGTGGGACCCGCGGTAATCAAGAAGTGCTTCCCTTTGAGATCCTGTGGGCCCAACAGTGATATCACGCGATCGACAATCTCCTCCGAATCCGGAATCTTGGCCTTGGCCTCCTCCAGCCTCGGACTCATGACATGGACTCCAATCTCTTTGAGCTTCTTGATATTCTCAATCACGGCTGGATGATCGTACATCGATTCGTGCATTGCTGGAACGACAAGAACTGGAATCTTTGCTCCAATAGCAGATGACACAGTGGTAGTAACAGCTGTATCATCAATGCCATTTGCAATCTTCCCTATCGTATTGGCGGTCGAAGGTGCGACTAGAACGAGGTCCACATGCTCCTCGTGTTTCCCAGCCAATGTGATGTGTTCAATCTGACCAGTGAGTTCCACGACCACTGGGTTCCCTGTGGCCCATTCGAGAAGGTGCGGATGGATTATCTTGTGTGCCATTGGGCTCATGATAGCATATACTTCGGATCCGTGTCTCATGAGCAGCCTAGAGAGAGCAACACATTCCACTGCGGCAACACTTCCTGTCACGCACATGGCGATTCTACGATTGCTCAGTGTCTGGCTCAGGCTTCCAATAATCAGCTTGGACGTATGTGTGATTGAGCTCACCCGTTTCAGGACTTTGAACACATGCTGATAAACTGAACGAAGGCAGATTTCTCGCCCAGATTGAGCTATACCCTCCAAATCGAAAGGCGAAGTAAAAGTAAGCAAAGAATATATGCGCTAATTTGAAAGAGCGGGAGTGCTGAAA
>JBHLOD010000389.1:0-2536 GCA_048940825.1 Promethearchaeota archaeon
TCACCAACTGCGATCACTAGTTTAGGCGCCTCACTAAGAATCCTTTTCACGACACGATTCTCAGGTGGCCCATCTCTCTTGTCATAGATGTCCCCCTTTGGTGTTTTCAGGTCAGAGCGCAAAGAGAGATCCAGTCTTCTTGGCGGCTCTTTTGTCCCTCTGAGCCGCTTCCCCTGACGGTCTATCTCGCCTTTTCGGATTCGTGCCGAAGTGAGTTTGTTTCCGTCAAAAGCGCGCACAGGTTTCATGTAGATCAGTTCGTCATCGTGGCCCAGTTCTTCCTTTCTTCTTGACAATGCCCCTGATTTCACTTCATCACAGCATGGTCCCTGGTACATCAGGAACGTGGCTTTGTTTTGAATGGCCACAAGATGGTCAGTGTGTGACGCTGACATTACGCCCACCGAGTCACTGAAACCTTCGCTGTTAAGGTACTCCCTTAGCTTCTCAAGTCGCACATCCAATGGTTGAATGATGTTCTCAAGGTCAAGACCCTTCCCAACGATCTCACCATCGGTGACAACAGCGACAGGACCTGGCATATCACTAAGCTTGTCCACTAGGGCTTCATGTCCAAGATGAAACCTGTCAAACAAGTTGAGAGCAAACGATTCACCCATGAGTCACACTAACTTTCCCTGTGTTTTGAAACTTTAATATCCTTGTTTCACATGGGACAGGACCTATCAAGTCAAAGTGTCGCAAAGATGAGGATACTCGCGGTTGCAGATGTACATAGCCCCAGATTCTTGGATGAGTTCACAGAAGGTCTCAACGGCACATCGAAACCAGATGTCTTCTTGATGGCCGGAGACATGATTCATCGCGGCAAAGCTGAAGAGATAGAGGGCGTGCTAAATGCTATCGATGCCCGATTTGGGGCCGACTTTCCGATTGTCGCGTGTTTTGGGAATGAAGAGTATTCCGAGATTAGGAAATCATTGATTTCAATTGCTGGCGATCGCATCGAGTTTCTGGACGAGAGATCTTCAATTATAGAGGCTGATGGTATGAAAGTCGGCATCGTAGGCACACAGGGTTCTCTGGACAAAGCCACGAACTGGCAAAGGCGTCACATCCCGAGTATCAAGAGGATATTCCAACGGAGAGCTGCAAGGGCATCCTCTCTACTGAAGAACGTCCGTAGGAAGGCTGACAGGACGATTCTCCTTATGCACTATAGCCCCTGTTTGGAAACGTGTGTGGGCGAAGAGACCAAGGCTTTTGCATGGCTTGGAAGCCGCAAGTTCTACAAAGTTGTACAGAAGCAGCAACCAGACCTAGTTGTACATGGTCATGTGCACAACTCATCTACTCACGAAGCGAGAATTGGCCTATCACTTGTTCGCAATGTTGCATTTCCAGCCGTCGGTTCAGTCACTGAGCTGGAACTGTGGGCGTAGCAGGCCAATCACGGATAAGGATGTCCTGTCACTTTCAGCACGGGTTCGAACTTGTATCCGTAGACTATCAGTCCGCCTCCTCCATACTCCGTTATCTTTCGGAAGCAGGCTCTGACTCTCATTCCTATCTCTACATCTTCTGGGTCTACATTTACAATCTGGGCGGTAATTCTGGCCCCTTCGTCCAGCTCAACTTGTGCAACCACATAGGGCACCTGTCGCTTGAAGTCCTCAGGCGCCTGCCGCACAATTGTGAAAGTATGGATGTTTCCCAGTCCTTTGAACTTGTAATCCTCAAGCTGTCCCTTGCGTCTGCAATTTGGGCAAACGAGCCTTGGTGGGAAGAAGTGTGTGTCACAAGTCTTGCAGACATTTCCCTGAATGTTGTAGATTGCTCTGATTTTTCTCCATACCTGCGCGACTCCTTTCTCTGCCATTCTCAATCACCTTCCAAGAATGTGCACTATCGATGTTGCACCAGTACCGCCAATGTTGACTGCCATCCCTTTCTCCACTCCTTGGACCTGTCGACCCTCCGCTTCACCACGTAACTGATAGACGAGCTCGACGATCTGAGCGACGCCCGTTGCACCAATAGGATGTCCACGAGCCTTCAGGCCCCCTGATGTGTTTACGGGAAAATCCGCTCCGATTCGCGTTATTCCCTCTTCCACAGCCTTTCCTCCCTCACCCTTCTTGGCGATTCCGATGTCTTCCATCTGAATGATCTCGCTTATTGTGAAACTGTCGTGCAGTTCGATAACACCTATTTCATCTATCTTCAATCCGGCTTTCTTCAGAGCTTCTCTGGAAGAGATAACGACAGAATCCATTCTCGTAATGCTCTTTCGGTCGTGAAGTGCAAGTGTGTCGCTTGCCTGTGTCGACGCCTCTATGAATACCGGTGTGTCGGTCAGTTCCTTTGCCTTCTCTTCTGAACACATGACGAGTCCGGCTGCACCGTCGCTGACAGGCGACGAGTGTAGGACTCTAAGGGGATCTGCTATGAAACCGGATTTCATCACAACCTCCAGAGGCACAGGACGCTGGAACTGCGCATAGGGGTTGTGGGCTGCATTGGCATGATTCTTCACTGTGACAAGGCTTAGCTGTTCTTCTGTAGTTCCGTACTC
>JBHLOD010000390.1:0-2535 GCA_048940825.1 Promethearchaeota archaeon
GATTCGGCAATTTCTATTTCTTTATGAAGGTCACATCATGAAGAAGCAACAAATCATTCTTCTAATTATTATTTGCTCCCTCATCTCGACCCTCTCGTATCAAGCCATTGCATCACCTATGGAGGAGGGTTTTCCTCATTTCCCCTCCTCCTCTCCTTCTCGGCAAACAGTAGGCAGTGGGGCCGCTGAATGGGAAACAGTTGATACTTTTGAAGTCCACCCTGATAGTGGTCGCTGGACTGAATCGGCTAATGTTGGCTGGGACTCTTCGGTTATTAGTGACGAATGTTTGAATCTTACGGATACGGGTGATGCCTCGTTAGATTATATTAGTTATAGCCGTGATTTACGTAGTTTGGATGACACCATCACATTACGCTTTAAATATGCTATTAATGGGACTGCTTCGGATTCTAATAACTTTATGATCTTTTCATTAGATACTGAGGCTGGTTATGGCTTTCAATTTCGGACGGATACGCTAGATAATAGTAGTTATTCACCCATTAAATTACGTTATTATGATGTGGATGGAGTTTTACAGAGTAAGGTTTGTACTGGGACTGAACATACCCATATTGATACTTGGTATCGATTACGTATGGATTACGATCTTTTACGTTCCAGGTTTCGGTGTCGATTATATTTTGACAACGGTAGTCGTGTTTTAGATTATGATTGGTACGATATTTCTTCTGAAACTCCTCGCATGTTTGAAGGTACTACTGTTTCTGTTCAAATGCGGGTTGCCTCTAAAGAGAGTGGGTTAACTCAAAGTGTGTATATTAGTTATGTGCAGGCACCCTTTAAGGAACGGGAGTGGGTACAAGATACTATTCCTACTGATGGTGATTGGCTAGAAGATCGCTGGGATATTGCTTATGCACAAGATGATATTTCAGAATATTCTAAATGGAATTATACGGTTCCATATCTTGACTCTGCAAGTATCAGTATTAAACTAGAATGGGAGAATGCTAGTGCATTAATAACCCCAACCGATACTATGCAATCTATAGTTGCTCTACATGCAGTGGACGCGCTGAATGGTACTCATTATGAAATTGTCAGGGCTTATATGGGTACTGATAGATCAGCAGCAGCTGTCTGGAGTAATAGAATTTTTGTGTATAATGCAGATAGTTCAAAATCCTATACATATGCACATCATTGGTCTACAGGCACTAGTCTTCCTGATTGTAGAATGTATTGTTCATTTGAAATACAAGAGGATCGATCAGTTATTGATCTAAAGGTTCGCTTTTTTTATGATATAACGAATGATTCAGCATACTGTGATTTTGTGATTGAGGAGGATGTCGATGATTGGGTTGATAATCCTAGTCAAGAATTTGTGATTCATGTATCCCATAGAATGAGTTTTACAGGGAATACCGAAGGAAAAATTGTTGTGGAAAAGTTTGATCCTCTCAGTCACGATCGATTTGCGGAAGTTCACAAAGGTTTACCTGAAGCCAAAGAGGGGATACAGGGCGGAGCGTGGGATCCTTTGGCGGAGTTACAAAAAGGGATTGCTGACGCTTTTAACAAAATTCTCGGTCCTCTCTTCCAAGGTCTGTATGATTTTGTCGATGGCCTAGAGGGGTTACTTAGTAGTGTTTGGGATAGCATTGCGAATGTTGTTACGGAAATACAGGGCCTCGCTGCGGATATCGCTAGTGATATTTGGGCGGGTATCGGAGACGCATTAGATTTCATTACTGACGCTATCGGAGTGATAGTTGATGAGTTCTTTGCTTGGCTGTGGGGTGTAGCTGCTGAAATGGCAGAATTTTTCTTTGATGTTTTGGAATTACTTCTTCCGCTTTTATTAGATTTGGCAGAATATGTTTGGGATATTGTTGCAACCGTAGTCTTTTTCATATGGGATGCCCTCGGATTACCTGACCTCCTCGCAATTGTCGAGGTCCTTCTCACAGGGTTTATTCAATTTGTGAATGGAATTCCTATATTTATTACAGATATGGCCGCTGCCATTCAAGCATTATTTACACTCGTTCCAGTAATAGGATTAGTTATTTTCTTCGGATTCCCATTGGCACAGAGAGATATAGGAGGGTATTTTGAAGCCATGCTTACATATATGGGGTTTGATATTACCTTTGGGTTAGAGGTGTTTGGTAACGGAATATACATACCAGCAGTTGCTGTATGGTTGGTTGTTTCATTAGCAACAGTATTATCAGGAACAACTTATGCGGGGTTCTTTTAATGGTCGGTATTGAAGGGGTCCAGGATACAGTCAATGATTTAGTTGATGATCTCATAGAATTGGTGCTCAATGTATTGCTTGAAGATATTTTCTTTGAAATTGTCTGGAATAAACTTGCAGTATTTATTTTTGTCACCATGACCAGCACAATGGGGTTCATGTTAATTCTGGTCCTTGTGACTTATGGAATTTACCAAAAATACGCCTGGTGAAATCATGTTTCAATTCGGAATGAAAGACCTCAAACTGTTCTTTGCTGTCTGTTTCTGCTTACTCATTTTCCTCATGTTTCTAGTCCCTCC
>JBHLOD010000016.1:0-4976 GCA_048940825.1 Promethearchaeota archaeon
GTGCACAAGGAACCGTTGATTTCAATCATCGCAATGTCCGTATTCAGTTGCTCATTCTTAAATTGCTATTCATATTGTGTACCAATCTGAAACACTTCCTACTCCGTGATATCCTTCTGAATGCAAAAGGCAGGCGGTACCTAGCGGCTAAACCAGTCACCAGATGAGCCATAGGAGGATTGTAGACAAGAAGTTGAACAGGTAATGACCCACAACCCCTATCCAGGTCTTTCTCGTCTTGATGAATATGACTCCAAGGATTGGCCCAAAGAAGAACTTCTTCTTGACCAGACCCCTTCTAGCCCGTACGATCCTTGCTCAAGCGGATATCCTAAAAGCAAACCTGGTGTCTAAGAAAACGAGGTGCGGGAATGGGTTCGGAAGACACTCAAGGAAGTGGCATCTGGAGAATCAAGCTTGTATTTCGCCTTGTGATGCTTGTAGGTCTCATCATCATTTGGTGGGGTTTTGGAGAGCTTGTGGCAGACTACATAATCTGGTCAGGCATTGAATGGGTCCGTGTTTCTAGTGTTGGGGCCATTGTCATTGGTTTCGGAATAGTCATTTCTACAGCCATAGTTGACAGAATGGTTGACCGACTCTATAGCCTCTATGAAGATCTTTCAAAAAAATCCCAAGGGGACGAGTAGTCCCCCGGATGGGCAGACTACCAAGGCGTGGCATTGCCTTCCTGTTGATAGTTCTAATCATCTTTGTGACTTCTGGCTCGATGTTCACTGCGCCGGTCTTTTTTGGTGTGTATTCGCCTGCCCCTGCGCTGATTCTTCGTGGCGAGCCAGCATATGTCAGAGGTTATGTCTATCGTTGGAATGCGACGAACGAAACCTCAGGCGAGTGGATTCCTGCTTCAAACGTCAGCGTTCGCATCTTTGCCACAGATGAACTCATCAGCGAGATTGTCACCACTGATGAGGAAGGCGCATTCTGGGCCGGACAAAGCTATAGATCGGGACAGGTGTTGACCTTGACCATTGAGGGGCAGAGATTCCGTGCATTTATCCCGTATTTCCCTCGTGGCATAGTAGAACTGGGGGACTTCTTGTTAGACACCTGAAACATTAGCACGTCGATTTGTATCTTGGGAGGCTGAACTGTGTACTTGGAGGTGAAGCCGCGTCGACGTGAACATCTATATTGATGTGGTAGAACGTGTTCCAATTCTGCCAACACTAGGTGAGTGGAATGGCTGACGAGTTGATCTTTAGAGTATGGTTCATTGCCCTCTATGTTCTCTTCATCATACCAAGGGTCTATTACAGGTTTGTCAAACCAAGACGAGATGATGTGGACGCAGAGGTGGCAGAACGGGAAACTCTTGGAGTGATCCAGGCGGCCATGACCTTCGTTATTCTTGGCTTCCTAGTGTCATCAATACTTTACCTAATTGGCTTCTTTTGGATGGATTGGTTTCAGATTGCTCAGTACCCAATTGGGCTACGTTCTGTCGGGGCAGTCATTGCGCTGACTATGCCACCACTACTTGCTTGGATTCATCGCGAGCTTGATAGGCAGTATTCAGCAATTCTGGAGATTAAGAAAGATCATCGCCTAATCACAACCGGCCCTTACGAGAAAGTGCGTCATCCAATGTACACGGTACTAGCTCTGTTTTCTTTCGGTATTTCGCTGGTCACAGCAAATGCTCTAATCATTACGTTCGCAGTATTGCTTATGATAGGATTCCCCTTCTGGGTGCGAATCGAGGAAAAGAAGATGATTGAAACGTTTGGTGAGGAGTATATCGAGTACATGAAACGAACGGGTCGTTTCTTCCCTCCGATAGGTCGAACAAGAAGAGAGAACAATCTTTTATGAGTGCGGTTGTGCCCTGACGAAATCCAAGATAATTGAACATGACTCGGACTGTGTTGTTCCTGCAATCATCATATGGACTGTCATCGGGACAATTGAGCCAGCCAGTGATGGACTGGAGCCATCTTCAGAGCGCTATCAAGGCAGACCTCAACCAATTCCGGCTTTCGAAGGACAATGGCTGGAATCTTGGGCGAGTGAACGTACAACGCGTCATGGAGAAGAAGATCGGCCCTCGAATGATTAGCATCAAATCCTCTTGGAACTCGCTTGTAGTGCTTGCCTCCAATCTCATATCCAGGCAAGCTATTAATCTCGTCGACAGCCTTTGCGAGAATTGAGCCAGCCTGCTCATCCACTACTGCATGTCTGTATTTCTCAAGAAGGGGCTGGGGGAAGGCATACAACCCTCCGAGAAGCATACCACCTTCATCATCCATTCCAAAGAAGAATCCGGGATGTCCTTTCTTCTCCCCGGCTCCTTCCGAAAACCTGATTCGCAGTCTGGTGTGATATGGCGTTTTATCCTTGCTGAAGCGAATGTCGCGATGGATTCGCAGTATCGACCCACGGCCATTCGTGCGTGTGTCAAACGTGATTCCGTCGGATATAGCTGTTAGCCTTTCACCAAAAGCGACTACAAATGCTTGAGCAGGTTTCAACACATACTCTTGATAGTCATTCTTTCTCTCCAGGAACCACTCTCTGTAGTTGTTTTCCTTTAGCTCTCCGAAGAATCTCAGAGCTTCCTTGGGAAAGCCCGTGAAGGCTTCAATTTCATTCACTTGCATTCCTCCTGCGACCAAGAGTTGACTATTGTTAATACTGAGCTACGCATATACGGGTTTGCATTTGTAGATTAGAGGTCAATTCCAATGAAGAAGAAAGGGGAGGTAGGAGGCCAAGCATGAAACCGTTCAAGCACACCGTTTTGAGGCCCAGTTCATTAGTGGAACTATCGATTCTCTCAGGCCTGTCCCGTCCTCAGTCAATGAGTACTCTACACGTGGAGGAATCTCAGCGAAGACTTTCCTGCTTATGATTCCTTCCTCCTCAAGGCTCTTCAATCTCTCAGAGAGGACAGTGGGACTGATTCCTACGCAGAGTTTCTGAAGGTCGCCATATCTGAGCCGCTCGTGATTGCCGATCAATGTAATGATTTGGAGAGTCCATTTTCTACTCACAGTATGGATGATCCCCTCCAAAGGGCAAAGGCATACACCGTTGATTGAGGTTCTGCTGCATTCGGCTTCCTGTTCTAGTGGCAACTCTTTACTTTCCTTTTCAGTAGTCACTACTTCACTACGGACTTCGTAGTTTAAATACTTCGGTTCTAGTAGTATTGTCGGATTATCGGAATCCATCAATAGAAGGAAACTAAAAACAAGAGGTGAAGGCATAATGTGCGAAGAGTGCTGTGCTGGAAAGCAGAAGGAAGGCCATAGCTCACATAAGAAGCCAAGAAAGCCAAAGCCGGAGCAGAAATAGGAGTGGAGAGCCCTTGCGGGCTCTCTCCTAGAACCGAACTAAAGTCGTTCCTTGATCAGGGTTTCGACGACTGTCGGGTCAGCCAAAGTTGTGGTGTCACCAATATCGTCAATCTGACCTGCTGCAATTCTCTTCAGAATTCGACGCATGATCTTGCCGGAGCGCGTCTTGGGCAGTGCGTCAGCAAACTGAATCTTTGCGGGAGTCGCGATTGGACCAATCTCCCTGCGCACGTGCAGTCTAAGCTCCTGCCTCAAGTCATCGGTCTTTTCTACACCCATCCGCAGGGTAGCAAAGACATAGATATCTTCTCCCTTGATTTCGTGTGGGAATCCGACAACTGCGCACTCAGACACCGCTGGATGTTTAACGAGTGCAGACTCAATCTCAGCAGTGCCAAGCCTGTGCCCAGATACCTTGAGAACGTCGTCGATACGGCCCATGACAAAGTAGTAGCCGTCCTCATTGAACCTCGATCCGTCTCCTGTCATGTACATTGGGTCACCGGTATCAGGATCCTTGTACTGGATCCAATAGGTGTTGATGAATCTGTCATGGTCACCATAGACGGTTCTCATGAGGCCAGGCCAGGGCTTTCTGATGCACAGGTAGCCACCCTCATTGGGACCAACGGCCGCACCGGTTTCGTCAACGATTATGGGGTCTACTCCGAAGAACGGATGTGTGCAGCTGCCCGGGATTGTCGCTGTGGCGCCTGGCAGGGGCGTGATTATGACTCCGCCAGTTTCCGTTTGCCAGTAAGTATCCACAATGGGGCAGTTCTCCTTGCCGACAACCTCGTGGTACCACATCCAAGCCTTGGGGTTGATTGGCTCGCCCACAGTGCCCAACAGATTAAGGCTGGACATATCATGCCTGTTCACAGGCTCATCTCCGAATCTCATTAGTGCTCTAATTGCCGTAGGAGCTGTGTAAAACTGAGTGACTTTCCAGCGCTCGACCTCCAGCCAGAATCGGTCGTTATCAGGATAGGTTGGAGTGCCCTCGAACATCATGGTGGTCGAACCCGCCGATAGAGGGCCATAGACGATGTAAGAGTGTCCAGTGATCCAGCCAATGTCTGCAGTACACCAGTAGACATCGCCAGGATGCCAATCGAAGATTGTCTTGAAGCTATACGTGGTGTAGGTCATGTAACCGCCAGTTGTGTGAAGAACTCCCTTTGGCTTACCAGTGGAACCAGAGGTGTAGAGTATGAAGAGGGGGTCCTCAGCGTTCACCCATTCGGGCTCACATGTGTCATCGACCTTGGCGAGTTCCTCGTGGTACCAGACATCCCTACCCTCGGTCCACGGCGTGTCATCCATTCCCATCCTCTGTACCACCAAGACGCTCTCGACAATTGGGGTCTCCTCGAGGGCCCTGTCGGCGTTCTTCTTCTGTGGTACAATCTTGCCATTGCGGTAATAGCCATCTGCCGTGACTAGGACTTTGCCTTCGCAGTCGATTATTCTGTCCTTCAAGGAGTCTGCTGTGAAACCGCCGAAGACGATGCTGTGGATTGCACCGATCCTTACACAGGCGAGCATGATAATGGCAAGCTCAGGAATCATTGGCAGGTACATTGTGACCCTGTCACCTTTTTTCACGCCGAGGTTCTTGAGAACATTAGAGGCCTTGTTGACCTCACTGAG
>JBHLOD010000016.1:5076-10160 GCA_048940825.1 Promethearchaeota archaeon
TGGCTCGTGACTGTGATTTTCTTTTCTTCAGCCATGAGATTTGTCACCCTAAGCGTCCATGCTTTGTCGACGGCGCGAATTCACATCCTTATGAAGCTTGTCCAATAGTGTCAATTTCAGCGGCGGATTCAGGCAATGTCGAATCACGAAAGAGCTGCCAGAGGATGTGATGTAAAAAGAACATGGAGGTCACAGGCACGGGCCTAGGCCCATGACCTCAAGATTGGGCAGAGATTCTACGCGTTCTTCTGTCTGAACTTCAGTGTGAGTGTCAGTGCGACTGCAATGATTGCAAGCACACCAGTCACGATGAATGCCATGAAATAGGATCCCGTGGCGTCAACTATGGGACCTGCAACAAAGGCACCAGTGATGCCAGCAATACCATAGGCTGTGAACATCACACCGTAGTTCTTGCCGACATTCTTGGAACCCCAGAAGTCCGCTGTGGCAGATGGAAACAGCGCGAAATTACCTCCAAAGCAGAAGCCGATTAGGGATGCAATCAGCATCACAGCAATCCAGTCTACTGCCAAGGTGACAATGTAAGCGAACGCGAACATGCCGAGTGCAAGAACGAGGAACATTGTCATCATGGTGTTCTCTCTTCCGAGCTTGTCAGAAACAGCACCCCAGACGATTCTGCCGGCTGCATTGAGTAGACTCATAACGCCCACGATGACAGCCGCGAAGGTAGCTCCTCCAAGCGGATCGACCTCTATTGCCGCACTCTTCACGTTACCCAAAGTCATCAGACCAGCCGTAGCTGCAAACACGAACATCAGCCATAGAAGCCAGAAGCTTGTGGTGCGGATCATCTCACCAGGCAGAATGTCAAGACCCTTGCCATCAGCCGTGGTGGCTGGTGGGGTGTAGCCAGCGGGCAGCCATTCCTCAGGAGGATTCACAAGGGCCTGAGAGCCTAGAATGACGAGCACTAGGTAGGTTATACCGAGGATAAGAAACGGAGTGCCGACCTGTAGAGTTGTGGGCACATTGAATATTCCCAGCAGGAATTGCTCCACATAGCCGAACACAAGTGCTCCACCTCCGAATCCAGCAACAGCGATCCCAGTTATGGCACCCTTCTTGTCAGGGAACCATTTTACAAGTGCGGCAATTGGACATACGTACGCGAAGCCTATACCTGCTCCGCCGATGATTCCGTAAGTCAGGATAAGCCAAATGGTGCCAATTGCCTCGTTTCCTGCCGCTACAAAGTCGACCAAGTATGAGAGCATGTAACCTGCACCAAGAAGAATGCCACCAAATGTGGCAACCTTACGTGGGCCCACTCTGTCCTGCCATCTTCCTGCAAATATCATAAAGAGCGCAAATGAGGCCAGCCCAGCAGCGAATGGCAGCTGTGTTAGGAGTGCGGACCACGAATAAGCGCCCCCTCTAAGAGCAGTCTGGAAGAACGACCAGGCGTATATTGAGCCCAGACAGAGCTGGACTATAATTGCACCGATAATCACGAGATTTCGGTTTCCGACCTTCTCTTCAGACATAGAAATTCTCACCAGAATGATTGTCGAGTCTTGCGCCGGGGCGCGAGATTCGTAACTGATAAGGTTTCTTACATAGGAAACGGCAGCTGAGCTGTCAGTTTGCAAACGCCTATATGGAACCTCCAGCGGCTTGAGCCCAGTAGTTGAGAGGAGTGAACTATGGCCAAAGAAGAGTGGACTGAGAAGTACAAGAAGAAGATACTGACCGCCACAAAGGCAATCAAGAACATAAAGAGAGGCTCTCGGATATTCTTGGGAACGGGGTGTGGGGTGCCCTATCATCTCGTTCAGGAGTTGGCAAAGAGTGCTGAACAGATGGCGGACAATGAGATAGTACATCTTCTGACCTTGGGAGACACCCCTTCTGCAGACCCAGAGTTTCAGGAGCATTTCAGGCACAACACGTTCTTCGTTTCAGACAACATTCGAAACGCGGTGTCAGAAGGGCGAGCAGACTACTCTCCAATCATGCTATCAGATATTCCACGACTCTTCAGGAACAGGAGGATGCCTCTGGATGTGGCAATGATACAGGTGAGTCCTCCCGACCACTTCGGATATGCATCACTTGGCATCTCTGTCGATATCACCAAATCGGCTGCAGAGAGTGCGGATCTAGTGATTGCACAAGTGAATGAAAGAATGCCGGTGACTCATGGCGACTCGTTTCTGCATGTTCGTGACATCGACTACCTTGTACCCCATACTGAACCCCTTCGTGAATTCCAAGCTTCTGAGATAGATGAAACGATTGACCTGATTGGAAGATACGTGGCGAGGCTAATAGAGAATGAGTCCACACTCGAATTGGGGATTGGTGCCTTACCCCAAGCGGTGGCAAACAATCTACTTGAAACCGGTGTCAGAGACCTCGGAGTCCACACGGAGATGTTCAGTGATAGTCTGATATCCCTCATTGAGAACGGCATTGTAACCAACAGAAAGAAGACTATTCACAAGGACAAGGTGATTGCGTCATTTGCAATGGGCTCTGAGAAGCTCTACGAGTTTGTCCATGACAATCCATTGTTTCACTTCCGTCCCACAGAATATGTCAACGACCCCTTCGTCATTGCTCAGAACAAGAAGATGATTGCTATCAACTCAGCACTCGAGATAGATCTGACAGGACAGGTCTGTGCTGACTCTATAGGGCACAAGTTCTACAGTGGAATAGGCGGGCAGGTGGACTTTATTCGCGGTGCATCTAGGTCGCTAGGTGGAAAGGCGATTATCTGTATGCAGGCAACAGCGATGGACGGGAAGGTTTCGAGGATTGTTCCAAGACTCAGCGAAGGAGCAGGAGTAGTCACCACAAGGGGAGATGTTGATGTAGTTGTCACAGAGTTCGGGATGGCAACCCTGCACGGAAAGTCAATCAGAGAGAGAGTCCTATCGCTAATCGCGATTGCGCACCCCGACTTCAGGAATGATCTCTTAGAGGCGGCCAAGAATCTGCATTATGTATACGATTGGATGATTCCGTTCAAGGCAAAGGGAACCTACTTCGCAATGGAATATGAGGCGGAGGATGAATTTCGGGGGCCGAAAGGCGAGAAGACAACGGTCCACTTCAGACTCATTCGACCTGACGACTCGGATCGAATCAAGAACTTGTTCTACGGGCTGAGCGAGGAGAGCAAATACTTCAGATTCCTACTACCCTTGAGGTCCATACCAAGAAGGACTCTCCAAGACTTCTATGATGTGGATCAGGATAGCGATATCTCCATTGTTGCCGTCGTCACGCCGGATGAGGAAGAGGGAACAGAGAGAATCATAGGTGCTGGGAGATATCTCCTTGATAGAACCACAAATGAGGCTGAGTTCGCCCTTCTTGTTCATGATGACTATCAGCACAAGGGAATTGGTAGGTTTCTGTTCAATCATCTAGTGCGCATCGCCAAGAGTAAAGGTGTGGACACCTTCGTGGCCTTTGTGCACCCCCAGAATCAGCCAATGATACGCTTCATTCATGGGACAGGTCTGGTAGCTGAGAGTCGCTTGTCAATGGAAGATGAAGAATACATCTTCAAGCTCTCGCTCTAGAACTATCGCTCGTGCACACGCACACATGCTTATCACGGGTCTTGGCCATCTTTTCAACAGCTCCAAACCTCTATTAGGAGCCAAACATCAATCACCCGGCAATCCGAGGAGTCTGTAATGTCCAGTGAGAAATGGACTGAAAGATACAAGGACAAGATACTAAGCGCAAATGAGGCAGTTAGGAAGATTAAGAGAGGGACGCGGATATTCCTCGGGACAGGGTGTGGAGTACCATTTCATCTTCTGCAGGAACTGGCTAACAACGCTCATAGAATGGCGGACAATGAGATCATCCATATACTCACTCTAGGTGACTCACCTTCAGCAGATCCGAAGTTTCAGGAACATTTCAGACACAACAGCTTCTTTGTTTCGGACAATATTCGAAGTGCAGTCTATGAAGGTAGAGCGGATTACACACCCGCACACCTCTCAGACATTCCGATGTTCTTCAGGACTAGGAGATTGCCCCTAGATGTGGCGATGATTCAGGTGAGTCCACCAGACGAGCACGGCTATTGCTCGCTTGGCATCTCTGTAGACATAACGAAGTCTGCCGCTGAGAATGCCGACCTCGTGATTGCCCAAGTGAATGAAAGAATGCCAGTGACTCATGGTGATTCCTTCTTTCACATTCGTGATATCGACTATCTGGTATGCCACAATGAGCCAATCAGGGAGGTTGCTTCGGCGGAGGTGGACGTCAAGAGTCAGCTAATTGGCAGCTATGTGGCCAGACTGATAGAGAACGAGTCTACGATTGAGATGGGGATAGGTGCACTGCCTCAAGCAGTAACTGACAGCCTTCTTGATTCCGGCGTTGTTGATCTTGGAGTTCACACGGAGAGATTTGGGGATTGTATCATCAAGCTCATTGAGAAAGGAATTGTGACGAACAAGAAGAAGAGTATCAATAGAGGTAAGATTACGGCTAGCTTTGCAATGGGAACGAGGACTCTGTATGACTACATAGACAACAACCCCATGTTTGAGTTTAGGGACACCGCTTACGTGAACAACCCATCAGTCATAGCTCAGAACCATAAGATGGTCGCAATCAATTCCGCACTGGAGGTGGATCTCACCGGGCAAGTGTGCTCCGATTCGATTGGCCATAGATTCTACAGCGGAATTGGTGGACAAGTTGACTTCATACGAGGAGCATCTATGTCTCCCGGTGGAAAGGCCATCATATGCATGACCTCCTCTGCGATGGATGGGAAGGTATCTAGAATCGTTCCCAAGCTCAGCGAAGGCGCTGGCGTTGTGACAACGCGAGGAGATGTTGAAGTAGTAATCACAGAGTATGGCCAAGCAACCCTGAGAGGGAGAACAATTCGTGAGCGTGTGCTCTCGCTCATTGCAATAGCACATCCAGACTTCAGAAACGAACTGCTTGAGGCAGCCAAGGAGCTGCGCTACGTATTCAATGACCAAGTGGCATTCCAAGTCAAAGGCACGTACTTCCCGATTGAATATGAAGTACAGAAGACATTCGAGGGGCCAGACGGGGCAATTGACGTG
>JBHLOD010000391.1:0-2529 GCA_048940825.1 Promethearchaeota archaeon
GACCAATTGGAGGTCAACAACAATGACTTCTTGGGAGCACTGAGAGAGATACAGCCCTCTGCGGTCAGAGAGGTGTTCATTGAGGTTCCCAATGTCAAGTGGACTGATGTGGGAGGCCTAGACGAAGTCAAACAGGAGCTTATCGAGGTAGTCGAGTGGCCCCTGAAGAAACAGGATTCTTTCAGACGAATCGGAATCACACCGCCAAGAGGTGTGCTGATCTGGGGCCCTCCAGGATGTGGAAAGACGCTCCTTGCCAGGGCAGTTGCGACTGAGAGTGAGGCCAACTTCATAAGTGTCAAGGGACCCGAACTGCTCTCAAAATGGGTCGGTGAAAGTGAGAAGGCCATAAGAGAGGTCTTCAGGAAAGCACGAACCGCAGCTCCAGCAATCATCTTCTTCGATGAGATTGATGCCATTGCTCCAACGCGGGGACGGAGTGGTGGCGATAGTCATGTTACTGAGAGGGTAATCAGCCAGCTCCTGACAGAGATGGACGGACTTGAGTCAATGAAGGACATCATTGTTCTAGCGGCCACGAATCGTCCTGACTTGATTGACAGGGCGCTCTTGAGAACTGGAAGGTTCGATCGGTTTGTATACGTAAGGGCTCCGGACACCAGGAGCAGGAAAGAGATTTTCGACATTTATACAGACAAGATGCCACTAGACTCAGACGTTTCAATCGGGGCGCTGGTGGACCAGACCGAGGGGTATGTCGGCGGGGACATTGAGGCCGTCTGCCGAGAGGCCGGAATGCGTGCCCTGAGAGAAGACTTGGATGCAGAGGTTGTTTCATGGAGACACTTTGAATCTGCACTGGCCATCATTCACGCATCAGTGACACCAGAGGACATTGAACGGTTCGAGAAGATAGAGAAGGAGATGAGGAGATCTACTCAGACCATCGAAACCGCACCTCCGCACTACGTATGAACGATAGGACGTGGAATCTATGTCATCGTGGAGTGTGTTGCCACTTAGGAACGTGATTGTTGATATACTGAAGAAGCGTCGAGGCGTCATTCTTGATGACGAGTTGGCAAGAATCTTGAAAAAAGAGCTGGGTGATGAACCCAGCGATGCAGAACTCAATCAGGCCTTGATGCAGCTGGAGATTAATGGTCTTGTCCATGTGAGCCAGATAACCAAGACAAAACGCAGAATCGAGGTTATAACCGAAGGAACAGAATTCCTGGCTGTTGATGAGGACTAGACCGAGGGAGTTGTCGATGGCAGGAAATCGTGTTCTTGCGGCGGGCAAGTTCGACATTCTTCACCTTGGACATCTTGCGTACCTTCAACAGGCGAGAGAACTAGCCGGGAGCGAGGGGGAGCTTGTTGTCATCGTAGCACTTGACAAGACTATCAAGAAAGAGAGAGGCGCACCACCTGTTTTCCCGGCAGAACAACGACGTCGGATTGTAGAGTCACTCAAGATTGTGGATAGAGCGGTTCTAGGGTACGATACAACTGACCACACCTCAATTGTGGTTGACATAGAGCCGGATATCATAGCGCTCGGATATGATCAGTGGACTGACATCGATGCTTTGGAGAAGCGCTTCTCAGAGTTGGGCATGAGCACAAAGATAGTCAGACTTGAGAAGCGAGATGCAGATGGACTGTTCTCATCTACACTGATTAGAAAGCGCATAATCGACTACTATCGTGAGAATGGTACACCACGGATTTGAATCAGATAATCAGCTCGCCTCTCGCCCTAGCTTCTCGAATCAGTTGAGCCTGTTTCTCACGCCGTTCAAAGGTCCATTTCCATATCCCATATGCGACTGCGGTGGACCCTATTAGCAACATTAGACCAAAGAGAGTATACCATCCCAGGGGGAAGTGTATCATGAAGTCGGGCAAGGGGCCCGAAATGAAATAGGGCCAGTTGCAGAACACACCAAATGCATAGACAAAGCCGACAACCGTGAGTTGCTTCAGATAGCCCACTGCATGCCTGTCTTCCTTGAACAGGAAGATCATAGGACCCAGCCAGAAGAGGTACCAAGGCATGACCCACCTGAATACAAAGAGGATTGCAGGAAGAAGATAGATGTACAGAGGAAACAACAACAGGAATTTCTCACGCAATGTCGCTTTCATGAAGTCATCCTTGTCTGGGAGATACATCCGAAACGTGAAGAGAATGAATGCCACGTATAACACAAGGGGAATCAAAGCAGGGGGCCACATATAGAAAGTAACAGGGTCGTTGTTGAATTCAGGCGTGCCAAGGAATAGTCCAGGATACATTGGATTAACGATGTAGGAGCTATAATCCGTTGTGTTCAGGAAGTGCGATACTAGTGTACTAAAATCGGCACCCAGGAAGAAGAAGGGTATCACTGTCAATAGCGTTGAAACGAAGAACCATATTATTGACAGAGGGGACATTATGAACAGGAGGGGCAGGGCCACGACCGAGTAGATCTTGGTCTGCACCGAAAGTCCGAGTGTGAACATGGCCTTACCATGTTGCTCCTCTTGACTAAGCACCAATGCCATCAGCAGCAGGCAGTC
>JBHLOD010000392.1:0-2525 GCA_048940825.1 Promethearchaeota archaeon
ACTTCTTCTCCCAGACGATTGTTGTGATGAAGTTCTCCTCTCCAAACACTTCGCTCATCATCATCCTAAGATGATGAACTTCGTTGTCATCTATTGAAACGAAGATGACCCCATCATCTCTCAAAAGCCTCTTCGCCAGAACTAGGCGTGGGAACATCATTGAAAGCCAGCCATTGTGAGAGCCTTCAGTCTTCCGAGATTCTCCGCGAGTCGTGTTGTGTCGATCACTGTAGACAAAGTTCCCCCCCGTATTGTATGGGGGGTCAATGTAGATCATCTTGACTTTGCCTCCAAACGACGGAATCAGCAGCTTCAGGATGTCAAGATTGTCACCCTCAACAAACAGGTTCTGCGCGTAATCGAACTCAATCGAGCGTTCTGGGTCGGCCTGCAAGGTGCACAAGGACGGACTACAAGCAAGCTCGCGTGCCTCGTCCTTTCCAGGCCATGAAAGAGTACACGCTCCCTGTTTCTCATTCATTCTGGAGAAACCGTACCTCGGAGGTCGTATTTCAGTATTGTCAGCTATCGGCACTACGAATTATCTGAAGAGACGTTTCCAGTGGGAGTTCCCACTTTCCCGAAACCTCATCAAACAAGTCGAAGGGAATCTGAGGTTTCGTAGGATGTGAGCTATGTAGAGTCTGGAAGAAGTAGGATACTACATGAGGGCGGATAAGATCAAACCCTCTTAGGAACATCTTGTGGTCTTTGGAGGACAGACTGAATCGGATACAATAGCGAGTCTTTGACTCCATCATGATGTATAGCTGAAAGGGCAGTTGGTAGAAACTCGCAAGAACCCGGTCCACTGGTTCCTCAAGTTCAAGAACTAGGACTATCATTCCGTGATTGCCAAGTGGAGTGAAAACAGACTTGTAACCTTTGATGACACGTGTCTTCTCCAGGCGACTGAGTCTTCTGTTGACGAGGGTCTCTGAGAGACCCAGGATATCAGCAAGCCGCTTCTGGGTTGCTTCTGAATCTTCTATCATCTGCTTGAGAAGGAGTATGTCGTAGGAGTCAAAATCCACAATCCGCGTATTCTGCTCCATTTCGGACGAAACGCGCCTTGGACTGCTCAAGTTCTTCTTGATCTGGTCATACCACTTCTCCCAATCCCAATTCCAACCAGAATCAATGTCGAAATGTCTGTAATCTGCATGCTTGTACTCATAGTCTACTATGTCGAAGATGTGGAAATCGTTTACAAGTCCCTCTTCCTGCATCGCTCTGACAAGCGTGCTCGTTATGCTCGATGACGCCAGAGGATAAACGCATTGAGCAATGTAGCCATTGTACTTGCCGTACGACTCACTGTACCAGTAGAAGGAAGCAATCGACTCAATCACATCTTGAAGAAGGCGGGTTCCCTTTCTGGTGGTTTCCATAGCAACAAACACTTCTCCAAGACCGATCTTGCGCTCGTGTGGTATGGCTTGAGGCGGGCGAAGGGCGCCGGTCTGCCGGAGTCTTGCTAGTCGATAGCGTACGGTCCGAGATGGGATGCCAACCGCTTCGCTCAGCTTCTTTGCTGAGGCCTTGGCTCCTAGCTCGTCAAGAGCTCCGATAATATCCAAATCCTTGCGGTCTATGGTGTGATTGCTCGTCAATACATCGCTTCCACAGTAGATTCTTGAGAGTGTCATTTAACCATAGGCTTCTGAGTACGGAACCTTACGTGGTTGGCAACTCTTATAAAACGAGACTTGCCAGTATCTTCTCGAAACAAAGTGAATTGGCAACCAGCCGGGCTTGATATGGCCGGCAAGTGGTTGGCAACCCAAGGAGGAAAAGAAGATGCGACTGCCATTCGGTCTAACCAAGAGCTCTATACTAGTACTTGACAGCTTGACGCACGATGGACCGATGTACCCACAGGAGATTGCCGACAAAGTGGGACTCGCTCCGCGTACTGTCACCCTGGCTCTGAGGAATCTTCTCAAGCTCAATCTATGTCGCAAGGTTGCCAACTTCCAGGACATGCGCAAGCCGCTGTACCACGCTGATATCGAGAGAGTCCGCAAGCTCGAGAGTGAGATTGACATCTGGAGAACCCTCACCAGCGTCAGGGTACGTGTCTAGCGAATTGCAGCCTATGCGAGCAGAAGCAAATGGCAGAAGGCCTACCGCTTGCTGATTTCACATGATGGCTTGCACAATAGTCCCCAATGATGCATGCCTAGCCAAAAAAGCAGCCTCTTAGGACAGCATGCATTATTGCTCCACGCACAGCGTCAACATCTGGGAGACCCTTTATGACGTACCTGCAGATATCAATCTTAGGAAGACCGAGGGAACCAGAAGAACTGCTATCGTTACCGTCAATTGACTCAGCGTCAACCAGCGTGATCTTGCTGTCTGAGAGTCCGAAGTTACCAACCACTTCTTTCAATATCTTCATGGCAGCGTCACAGAGAACACAGTCGTTCCCGGTGTACAAAGTGATGCAACCGGGCTTGCCACAAGGAGTCTCTGAGAGTTCAAGGGTGATACTCGGAATGTGAGTGTTGACGGTCATGTCG
>JBHLOD010000393.1:0-2523 GCA_048940825.1 Promethearchaeota archaeon
AGTACTTGTGAACGGAGCGAAACTAACAATGAAGAAAGTTCTTTGTCTGGGTGCTGGTTTGGTTGCCCGCCCCTATGTACAATATCTCAGTGACCACGGTTTTCATGTGAAAGTCGCAAGCAGAACCAAGAGTAAAGCAGACCGTCTCGTTGAAGGTTGCAAAAACACTGAAACTGTAACTTTCAACATAGAAACCGACGACGATCTTCTTGACAATCTCATTGCAGAAGCTGACTTGGCATGTTCCCTTCTTCCATATACCTTCCATGTGAAAGCAGCAAAGATTGCGATTGAATACGCAACCCCCTTCTGCACGACATCATACATCTCACCGGAGATGAAGGAACTGGATGAGGCGGCTAGGTCTGCCGGAATTCCAATCCTCAACGAGTGTGGTGTTGACCCAGGGATAGATCACATGAGTGCCATGAAAATCATAGATCATGTTCACAAGCAGGATGGGAAGATTAGGAGCTTCACATCATTTACTGGAGGTCTCCCTGCTCCTGAAGCCAATAACAACCCCTTCGGATACAAACTGTCTTGGAGTCCCAGAGGAGTCCTGTTGGCCGGTCGTAATGACGCTCATTTCCTCCGTGACGGCAAAGAAGTCAAGATTCCGGGAGCTGAACTCTTCGACAATTACGAGATAATGGAAGTTCCTGGGATAGGAAAGTTTGAGGGCTATCCCAATCGTGACAGCATGTCGTTCATCGACACATATGGAATCCATGAAACTGATACCATGCTACGAGGGACCCTCAGGAATCTTGGTTGGTGTGCCACACTCAAGAAGATTGCCGACCTTGGTCTTTTATCACTTGACGAACAGAATTTCGATGGAATGACTGTCGCTGACATGATGTACAACATAGTCAACGACAGAGAGGCAGACCTTCGAGATACTGTTTCGAACAAAATCGGACTCAAGAAAGATGATCCTATACTCTCACGGTTTGAGTGGCTTGGACTCTTTAGCAACCAACAGATTCCGGATGGTATCAACACACATCTTGATGCACTCTGCAATCTGTTTGAACAGAAGTTGCAGTATGCTCCCGGTGAGAGAGACATGATAGTGATGCATCACGAGTTTATTGCCGAGTACCCAGACAGGAAGGAGAAGATTACGTCCACTATGATTGACTTTGGCATACCAAACGGCGATAGTTCAATGTCCAGAACCGTTGCACTGCCAGTAGCCATAGCAAGCAGAATGATTCTTGACGGATCTATGAAACTCGTAGGAGTTCACCGGCCAGTGATGCCGGAGGTATACGAGCCAATTCTTAATGAGCTGGAGAATCTAGATATCAAACTGGAGGAACGTGTAACGCCACTCTGATTTGATAGACCAGACTGTTGCATACGAGCGGTGCCGAGTCTACTTTCCTACATGCAACTGAATGGAAGCAAGAATCTCTTCTGCCCGTTCAGCTTCCTTCTGGACGTCTGGTACCTCTGTCTTGAGCCGATAAGTGTAGCCCGAGCGATTCCCATATCTCTCAAGGTGTCCCTTTCCCTCATTCCACATTCGAGCTAGGTAGGTGGAAGCAGTACTCTTAGGCAAATCATCGTTGAATGTAGCTTGATAGATCTCAGCAACATCCAAGGAGGAGAACTTTCCGTGCTTGAAAGAGGCATAGATTACTATGTGCATCTTCTCGTAACTACTCATAGACTCGTAGCTAATCTCCTCAATCTCAGTATCCACAGCCTCTTCCCGATCTGGTTCAAATGAATACCCCGTACTAGTTTCCAAGAAGACCTTGAATTTCTCAAACATCTCCTTAATGCTTCCTCCCTCCACTTGGAAACTAGACTCTTCTCTCTTTGATTCGTCACGCACTACGATTCTAAAATCAAATGGTTCTTCTGTGAGTGCAAGGATCCTCCGAAACCTTGTCAATGCCTCATCGGGTTTGACATACTTACACTGAAAGACTTCTCTTAGCCCAGGACCGGAGTTGTACGTGAACTCGTAGAGATACCCCGTTCTTTCTTCGGCTTTCAAAGTCTTCACCTCGACTCCATGTAGCATCCATTCAGACTTTTGTATAAGACTGTGTTCACAACAGTCTACCAGATTTCGGCAAATAAGTGTGAGTATGTGAATTACCAATACCAAGATAACAGCTACATAATGCGTCTGTGAGCATTCAGAACACGTCCTATATGGGAAGGGTGTGCTGGCAGCTTGTGAGCACCCCAAACTCCAAATAAAGGTCTATGAAAGCCTAAAATGGGAAGAACGGGCCATTCTCCATTTCTTCTGCTATTCACTAGACTATGTAGTTTGTGAACAATTCAAAGAGTATTTCATATCTCTTGTTATCCCGTTCCACTGGAAACCAAGGGGTAGCTTCATTCACAGGATAATAGACCTCTATGAGTCCTTCTTAGACTGCAAGCAGTGATTTGGAGTCTTTTTCGCAGGGAGTATTCACAGAAAAGGCGCCATTCACACAGAAGAACTGTGAAATGTTGTAAATACCGTGAATCTGTGATTTGATTTCAAGGCTA
>JBHLOD010000394.1:0-2520 GCA_048940825.1 Promethearchaeota archaeon
TGCAACATTCGACATCTGGAACCTTTGGAGATGGAAATTCACATAGAGAAGGGGGCAGATGACAGTGCCGTAGAGAAGGCACTAGAAGATGCCGGACTGAAGGAGAAGTTCCGAGAAAAGATCAGACTACCTCAGTAGTCGGTACTGATTATGGGGTGGCCCTTGGAGGAAAGAATATGAAGGGCCTTCTGCCAGCGGACCAGCCACGAGAGACTATTCTGAAGTCAAACGAAACTACCAGTCCAGACTATGGCTTCTCATCATTGGAGAACCTCCCGATTGAGTATCTACTTAGCAACAGCGTTATTGTTGTGGACAAGCCTTCAGGTCCAACAAGTCATGAGGTGGCCACATGGGTACGCAGGATCCTAGACGCCAATCGTGTGGGCCATGGAGGTACTCTTGACCCAGCAGTTACGGGAATACTTCCCACAGGAGTGGGCAATGCCACAAAAGCAATGCAAGCTCTGCTACCAGCAGGGAAAGAATACGTCTGTCTGATGGAACTGCACGGCTTGGTGGAGGAAGACAGAATACTTAGTGCCATCAACGAGTTCGTCGGCAAGATCTATCAAAGACCACCTCTCAGGTCTTCTGTCAAGCGAGTTCTCAGGGTGAGACAGGTCTACTACAACGAGGTGCTTGAAGTAAAGGGCCGTCTTGTGTTGTTCAGGGTGGGCTGTCAAGCTGGCACATACATTCGGAAGCTATGTTTCGATATAGGTGAGGCTCTGAGTGTGGGAGCAAGTATGAGAGAACTTCGACGGACTCGTGTGGGGTCGCTTCGCGAAGATGAACACCTTTGCTCGCTCTACGACCTCAAGGATGCTTATCAATTCTGGAAAGAGGACGGCGAGGAAGTCGAGTTGAGGAAGTACCTACTTCCGATAGAGTTTGCACTGGGCCATCTACCATCGATACAAGTGCGTGATAGTGCCGTTGATGCTATCTGCCATGGAGCGAATCTTGCCGCTAGTGGAGTTGTGAGCCTTGCCACTGGCATCAAGAATGGCGACCTTGTCGTGCTGAACACAATGAAGGGAGAGGCCATTGCCATAGCCAAGAGCGACAAAACCTCGGACATGATAGCCAAGGCAAAGAGTGGCATTGTAGCACGCACCGAGAGAGTCTTGATGGAGAGGGGACGCTATCCACAGATGTGGAAGAAGCGTGTGCCAGAATAGTAGAGGCAACACAAGAACTGACCAGCTTTTTATGCGAAACCTTCGACGTATGTCCGGCTCTGGAGCAAGAGCGCGACTGACGGTACTCATCTTCGGGATGAGAGCTGAGGAAGCTCCCAACTACGTGCCGACGCCGGTCCTGTGTGAACAGGGAGGTGAGAGCCTCGCTCTGGGAACAGAAACGACACCCCCGAGCTAGAGATGACAAGGAGACAGCATTTGAAGCTGTTGAGGACTAGCTCGGACCGGATGAAACGGCCCATCACCGGGTAGCAACTCCAAGAATACACCTGCGATGTGTCGGCCTGAGGTGTAGGGTAGGAGGCTTAGTCTGATGTCGCAAAGCTCCATTCTGGTAACAGATTGGAGCAGAACAGAATTGGGGCTACTCCTTGCACCAGAGCCATTCTCTCCTACTACTCCGCAGACCTCTGGTGTTCCTCCATTATCTCCTGCTGAACCGCAACTATCTCCTCACTCGTGTTGCACTGCGAGTATGAGTCTAGCCACTCTTTGTTAAGAACAATGAAAGAAGGCCCCCACTTGAACACCGACATTATGTCCTCGGCCAATTGTTTCAGATTAATGATGTAGAGCGCCGCAGCAATCGCTTCGGCAGTGGAGAGCATAATGGGCTTGTACGTGTTGGTCGGATTTGCAGCAAGAAGGTAAGGCAAGGCCCTCTGATTGCCAGTCTTAGACTGTGCGAAGATTGTTTCCGCCTGCTTCCACGAACAGTCGAGGGCGACCAGACCAGAACGTAGAACCGAGGTCCTGTCCGAAGGGGAGAAGGCAATCTTGGACACAGGGTTCAGAACCACCGATCTAGAAGGAATTCGTCGGAAACTACGCAAAATGCTTGCCTTCTTCATTCTCCCTAGTCGGGTGCCAGTACACTTCTTCGGATCGCATTGCCCAGCATGGTAGACTAGAATCCGGGGTTCATTGGTGTTTCCATTGTCCATTGCGCTTTGGAGGACTAGACGCAACAGATTTCAGGTTTCCCATTGTCCACCACAGCAGTGGTCCAAGGTGATACGCTTCTCTCCGGGTGACTCATGCGAAGCATGTGGTCTACAGACATCTGAATTGAAACAGTGCGACATGTGTCAAGCATTTGTCTGTGGTGCGTGCGTCCTAGAGCACGAGAGCATCTGCCTCATTTGTCAGGAGGCACTATGCGATATTTGTGGCCAGTATCTTTCTTCACGCGCCTGCAATCAATGTGGTAGACTTGTGTGTGAGGACCATGGTATCAAAGAAGGAGAGGCGACCATCTGCGATGTCTGTCGGACGAGCTAGTGATGAGTGTAGAATCGATTCATATTGGAATGGA
>JBHLOD010000395.1:0-2519 GCA_048940825.1 Promethearchaeota archaeon
AGGAGTCTGTCCTCCGAGTACATCCGCACTACATGACCATAGCCTTTCGGACAGCATCTTCCTAGAGTGTACGGGTGGTCTGGATTCCCCTTCACACGTAGTATCTTTCCGTTATCGACTTCCACGATGAAGGCGCATATGTCTGGGCAGTTCAGTGCACATGCCGAATAATGCTCTCTCGGGGTCATTATTGCGGGTTCATCCGAACGACCGGTCAATAACTCTTGCTGTGAAGCTGGTAATCTTTCGCGAACTATTCCAGAAGATAGACCTTGTCTTTCTCCCTTACTCTGTCGCTCACCTTGATGGCAATCTCTTGCCCTGGTTCTCCTGCTTGAATTTCCGCCCTGTCAATTTGCATGGAGACAACATTCTGCTCAAAACTGGTTGTGGTTCCTTCGACGCTTATCTTGCTCCCTACTTTGAGTGTGTCCTCAAGCATTATTGCAGCGACGCCGATTTTCGCAAAGTACCTTGTGACTACTCCTACTAGCTTTTTGTCACCCATTTCGGAAACCTCTACATGCGTTCTGCTCCGGCAACTGAAAAGTCCTTTGCCCAACATGTATCGGCTAGTTCCTGTATCACGTTGGTGACACTCCGCGTTAGGAGAACCATTGTTCACTTGTACCTGACGGCTACCTTACCGTGAACAGCCCATTCAGTCCATTCTGTTCACCTCAGACTGGAGCCACAACTGCGAAGGAATAACACGATAAAGCTTCATATGCCCCTTCCCCAATTGGGAAAACAGCGAGGCCAGTGGATGAGAGCCCCTCAGACTGCAATCTTCAAGACCGTTCTCATCGGTGACGGTGGAGTTGGCAAGACCAGCATCGCTGTGCGCTATACTGAGGACCGATTTGATGAACACATGAAGATGACCATTGGAGTCAACTTCGCATCGAAGAAGGTTGAGATTGCTGGTAGCGAGGTAACGATGCTCTTATGGGATCTAGGTGGTCAACCTCGATTCCAGGATGTGGTGGACGGATACTTCAGAGGCTCAAAGATGGGCATTGCCGTTTACGAAGTCACTCGCCCATTCACCCTATACCGCCTCGACAGCTGGATTTCTCGACTCAGGGACAATGTTCCCTCATGTCCCATTATCATAGTCGGCAATAAGATAGATGAGAGAGTTGACGGTGAGGGTGTGACCGACGAAGAGGCCAGAGAGTATGCCAAGAAGTACAGATCAATACTCTTCGAGGTTTCAGCCAAGACGGGAGAGGGAGTAGCAGATCTCTTCGACGCTGTTGCGCGGCTACTAGCAAAGGAGTACATAGAAGCCTAAGACTTTGAAGACTATAAGAAATATCATTAAAAGGCGCAAATGCTGCCCCTGTGAAGATAGGAGACCCCTCAAAGAAGGACGGTGATTGGACCAATGGCACAAGTCACACTCAACCCATTCGCATGTCCAGGGTGTGCAAAGGGAACCCTTGTCAAGGTTGAAGTGGAGGAGACAACAATCACGGAGGCGAAAAGGCATCCTGTAATCATCACAGCCAAGTGTCCGAATGGCCATTGGTTGGTTGTATTCGTCGACAAGAACTTCCAAGTGCGAGATGTTGAGGTCGCGGCTTCTTCCACAGACAGTGATGAAGATGCAGTAGATAAGACAAAGACGTGGTTTGACACTCTTTGATGTGCGATTCTGTTTCTGGATGGCAACGTGACGAGCTTTAAGAATCCAGTATGTTCATATCAAATATTAGAACTTACGAGAAACGCTTATTAAATGGTTATCTGGATTTTCTTTAATAGCGGGACCCGACAGGCTCTATACCACGAGCCACAGGCAGCCATAAGCCAACACTGACCTACACAGAGGCCTGGAAGATCATGTATGGCATCTTTCTTATCAATGACGCCGGAGAAACAATTGCATCCATCGGCTGGGAGAATCTTAGAGGTGATTCGTCACTATTCGGAGGTTTCCTTTCTGCAGTACAGATGTTCATCAAGAAGATTTCAGGCACAGAAATCGATGAGCTCAGATTTGGCGATCTTAAGCTTCTGATTGGCAAGGCCGGGGAAAACTATGTAGTGACACTGCATGCTTTCGACGATCCTAAGGCTGAAGGACACAATCAGGAGGTTGTTCAACTCATAAGAGATAGTCCAGACACAAGAATTGATGATGGTCTCCTGAGTCTTGTGAATGAGATGGTCACGGAAGAGAAGGCTGACCCTGAGCAGGTCCGCAGTGGTGTTCGGGAATGGACAAGCGGGCAACTAGATGAAGCCAAGAAGGCCGCAAGTGAATGGGGGCGTAAAGTGTTCTAGGAGAGATGAATCATGGAAATCTATGAGATCGCTCAGTTGTATCTTGGAATAGCCACCCTTGTTGCAGCGGGCACTGTTGTTAGGTACAGCAGAAGGCGATCCGCTGAGGTAGATGCCGAGACCCGACGCGCATTCAGGCCTCTCTACTTGTTTGCTTTTGCACTTGTTGTCTATGGTTTCGGGACCCTCGTATCATTCTATGAGGCCTATATGAACACCTCGATCGT
>JBHLOD010000017.1:0-10075 GCA_048940825.1 Promethearchaeota archaeon
GAATCCAAGGTAGGATGATGATTCCCATGAAAGCAAGCCATGTGCTGATCACTCGATCGAAGTACTTCCAGCAGAGCCCTACAGACTCTTTCACCGCTCCCAGAGCCGAGTGACCATCTATGATAGATGGAAACACCATTGACAGCATACCACTGCTCATGACTAGCCACACCACAGCGGTGGCCTCAAGGATGATCTCGATGTGCAATGGCATGCCAAAGGGCATAGGATAGTAGACCAAGATCCACCAGACAGCTAGGCCTAGCGGTCCAATCACTATTAGGAAGAGAATGATTCCCCCAGCTGCAAGAGAGAAGAACTTCCTACGGTACCAAGTGAAGACGCCCTCAGCTGAAGTACCTTCGCTCTCAACGATTTCTCTTGCCATCCCGAACAACGCACCGAATGCAACAAACAAAGGGGCCAGAATGGGAAGAATGATGAATAGGATCAGTCCCAACAGGGCAGTCGCGTCAGCTGGAGGAAAAGGCTCCACCAAGCTGACAAAGAAATCGATTATGGCATCAAGTCCCACAGCGAAGAACAGGGGGATAGTCACGGTAAAAACGACGCATAACAGTATAATGGCAGTCACTAGAAGGACTCCAAGCATCGCCAGGAAAAACGAAACTACGTTCCTGACAGCGAACTTGAAGCTGACCTTCAAGTCCTCTATGAAGTTTCCGACACTTGCATCCTTCATTCTCGTCTCATCCTTCCACTGTTAATCCAAAGTTCGCTGCCGTTCACTGCAAACGTCACCCTCTTATTTCATCTTCTCTTCCATGAACTGACGATAGAAACCTCGCCAAGATGCGCGCAGGCCACATCTGAGAGAGCTGCAACTCCTTGAATTTGGTGCACTACGCTGACCGAAGAATATATATATAATCCAAGAGAATAGAACGTTCGGGAAAAGCGGAACGTTCTGAAGTTTCGGGGCGTTGCCGTGATTCAAGGAGTTAACAAAGTTGAAAGCACGCACGCAGAATCGTGAGGCCACCGATACAATCAGCGTGGTTGTGACCGATCCTGTTGAGCTTCTAGCAGCGAATCATCTTGAACGCCAGGCGGAGTCCGAGATTGCCAATGTTGTAGCGCCATCACAACACGCTGCTGTTGTAGCTCGATATGACGTTAGTCCGGTCCTGCAGACTATTGCCGGTGCCGCATTGGCGATTGTGATGATAGTTCCTCTTACCATCATCCCAGGCCTGATCATGGTCGTCTTGCCTCTGGAGATCTACGTCCTCGGTAGAGTGTATGACAATGTAGTCGAGATGAGGTCCAGGAAGGATGACATCTCTGATACCGTGGATTTGGAAAGAGCGAACGAAGAGAATGAAGAAGTCCGTGTGAGAACATACGGCGCACACTTGGTGTTCTGATTGCCGCGAGGATACCAAGTTGCGATTCTGATAGGGATGTGATTCTTCCTCATGGTATACTGCTCTGGTCTTCTTTCCTCCAGCTCTGCAATGACAAGACTCTCTCCTCCTTCAAAGATTGCACGCCCACATTCTCATGTCTTGTCAGCCAGTATCGACAACATCCCGTCTCTAGACTACTCTGCATATCCAAGCACTCTTCCGTTTGCAGAGTCTAGTCAACAAGTGAAGGTGCCGGCATCCTTCGGGATGGCGGTGCCTTCCAACCCAGGTTTTGAGGTGATACCCTAAATGCAAGAGTCCGGTCTAGGAGCTTTTGGCGATGATGTGAAGGTTGGGTTCAAGTTCGCAGTCAAGAACGTGATATCATTATTCTTGGCTATGCTTGGAGTCCTGATTGTTACCCTATTTGTGCTGGTGTTCATATTGCTGGGTATTCTTACTGTGATAATGACATTTGGCGGCGGTTTTCCAGGAGTGATCAGGGCAATAATGGTCGTTGCTGAGGCGATTGAAACCTTCCCATCGCCAGCCAGTTTGGGCATACTAGCCATGGTACTCATGCCCCTGCTACTACCTGTCTTTGTCGCCATTGGAGCACTATATGGCATGGCACGTGAGATTGTCGAGAGCGAAGGCACTTCAGCTGAGGGCGTCTTCACTTGGTACCAACGCAAGTTCGCATCCCTCGCTGGAGCAGGCGTTCTGACCTTCCTTATTACAATCCTACCTCTGGCGCTCGGCTATGGGTATCTCTACGAAGTGCATGGAGGCGTCATCACAGGAACCAATGAAACACTTGCTATTGCCGCAGGTGTACTCTGGTTTGTGCTATTCGGAGGGCTCTTGAGCATGATGTTTCCAGCTGTCATTGATGGCCACTCCCTCAAGGATGCGTTCGTCAAATCAGTCGGAATGGGAACACGACACGCAGGTCGTGTATTCTCGTTGTGGATCTTCTATCTCGGCCTTATAGTGGTCCTTTATGCACCACTCATATGGGGCCCGATATACTTGCCGTGGTTCTTCGTTGAGATTGTAGCAGGAGCTCTGGGTTCCTATCCAATACTGGTGACCCTCTTTGTGATGTTCATCCTGATACCAGCCATGACCATCTCTCAAAGTCGGGCCTACTTACTGTTGAGCAGTGATGAAGATGAAGAACCTCTCGTTGAAGAGAAACAGAATGATCTGGAAAGATGGGGGGCTGTTAATTGAATTCAGGAAAGTCCGCGCCAATAAAGGACATTGAAGTCCTATCAGACAAGAAGAAGATTAAGCTTCTCTTGGATCCCTTTCGTGCCAGCATAATCCGAGAACTCGGTAAAGAGCCGATGACGGTAAAAGAGCTAGCTGTTGCCCTCAAGAGGAAACCAGGCACTATTCTTCACCATGTAGAGCGATTGAAGAAAGCAGGCCTAATCAAGCAAGTGCGAACTCAGAAAACCACAACCGGGATCGTTCAACGGTATTATCGTGCCTCAGCGAGGGAATACCAACTGGGGGTAGCCAGGGTGGTAGCCCCCGAGTCCGTTCCTCAGAGGGTTGAAGAAACTCCAGAAGACCGATGGAGATTGGTCATCCAAGGTCTAGCTGAACATGGCATCGAGATACCTCCTGCAAAGATGGAGCACGCTCTAGATCTTCTTCGGGCAATGACTGCCTGCGAGGATGCAATCAACAAGAGAATCTATGGAATGGAAGGCAGTTCTATGCCGCCATATATCCAAAGTGAGGTCACGAGGATTCTTCGTCGCCTAGCATTAGATGAGAGCACAGAATGTAGCCGAATCCAAGAGGAGTGGCATCGATTCCTCCAATGGCACAGAAAGGAATCCAAATGAGGTAATCAGACTTGCCTTCTAAGACCACTCTTATTATGGTTGCACCTCCAGTTTCGCGAATAGTGCTGACGACTTGCGAAGAATTGGGTTCCCATTTGGGGCCCAGCGTTCCGAAGTCGCCAGCACACACGTTTCTCTGCCACACTCCGGGGGGTCTATCGTGAGGTATGCAGCTCGTCCAAGACGCCGTGTCACACGACCTGGTCTTCGTCTGCTAGTTTCAAGATACTACTACCCCGAGATTGCTGGACGAATATCGATATTCAAGAAGAGGCCAAAGAAACTGAGTTTGGACACGCCTCAGAAGTATAACCATTCCAAATCAGTTGTTCAGTCGCAATTGTGTGGATACGATTTCTGGTTGTGAAAACATGAGCCTGACAAAGTACCAAGCGAGAATTCGCACCTTGTCAATATCACTTTTCATAATGGAACTAGTGTTTGTCCTATCGCTCTGCGGAATGTCCTATACTTTGATTGGCACAGGATTTCAGAATGGAATGCCAAGCATCACCGAATCTAAATCGATTTCAACACAAAGCTGGCCGACAGATGGGTGGCTAGTTTCAACACCGGAAGAACAAGGGGTTGACTCAAACAGACTTGGGGAGATGATGGACTACATTCGCGTCAACGACATAGACATTGACTCAGTCCTAGTTGTGAAACGCGGCCACTTGATCTTTGAAGAGTATCTCAGCTCACTTTACACTTCAGACACAAAGCACTCAATCCATTCCTGCACCAAGAGCTTCACGTCTGCCCTGGTGGGAATAGCGATTCAGGAGGGTTATATCGGGAGTGTCAACGACAAGTTGGTAGACTATTTCCAAAATCGTACAATCGCCAATCTCGACACTCGAAAGCAGAGCATCACTATAGAGCATCTCCTTACTATGACCTCGGGTCTAGAATGGGATGAATGGTCTCTGGCTTACGGTGAATACGGGAATGACGCTACGGACATGTTCCGAAGTAGTGATGCGATACAGTACGTACTTGACCGTCCGATGGCACACGATCCTGGAGAGTCGTGGACCTATAACTCAGGTGGCTCGCATATTCTTGGAGCGATAGTTGCCACCACGTCAGGACAGACACTCTATGAATTCGCATTCGAGCAACTCTTTGAGCCACTTGGGATATTAGATTACAATCTGGACTGGTACCGCGACCAGAACGGATACTACTCTGCGGGCGGAGGGCTTTCAATGCGCCCACGAGACATGGCCAAATTCGGACATCTCTTCCTGAACAACGGTACTTGGGACAATCAACAGATTCTGCCCGCTGAATGGGTTGAGAAGTCAGTTCAGACCAGTTTCATATTCAGTGAGTATAGCGGATATGGATACCAATGGTGGACAAATCCGACTGATGCAGCAAGTGTGTATTCTGCGCAAGGATATGCCGGCCAGTTCATCTTCGTCATCCCAAGTCTTGACATGGTTGTTGTTTTCACATCCGGCGTGCCCCCGTATGAGCTGCATCCTCATACATCAATGCTGTTCGAGTACATCATCCCCGCCGCCACTGAAAGCAACATGTCAACAGTACCCATAATCGACTCAATCACACTTGTACTACTAGTAGTGGTTCCAGTCCCGGCCTTGCTTGCCGGAGTCTACTGGAATCTGAAGATGAATCGAGGACCCAACAATGGGACTACAATCAAATCTGATAGGAGGAACTAGAATTCATGTTCATTCTTGAACTTACAAGTTTCCAGGCAATCGTGCTTGCCTTTGCGCTGCCGATTCTGTTGTTATCTATGTTTGTGCTCCTATATCCTTCGCTGAAGAACGGATCTAGAAGCAGAATTCGAAGATACCTATCATATGTAATCAATGCACCACGTATTGGCCCATTGAATCCGGAGAAGGGGTATTCTTCGGGCGAGTATGGAACCTATCTGAAAAGCCAGCTCAAGATCAGGCTATATCTTGTCTACATTGGTATTGGCCTATTCATTATGAGTAGCATTGTAGCGGAGTTCTACCACGTCATGAGCGATCTTTCCATAGACGTAGGCCAAGGTAGTACTGGACTCACTAGGACTTGGACGAGTGTGGCATTCCTGAACCCATTCGACGCCGGGTGGGTCGGTTCGTTGCCATGGTACGGAGTAATACCCCTTCCGCCTCTGAATGCACCAATCTTCCATGATCCCTGGAGCTGGGCCTACTTTACAGATTCAATCACAGACAACCCGATCTTCTTCGAATCGCTCGTTTTGGCCATGTTCAGAACGACGATGATTGTAGGGATAGTATTTCTACTGCCACTCGGCCTCCGGACAGTACGAGAGTCCTTTGTCCCGTCACTATTCTACTTCACGACATCCATGCTTATCATGTCGAGAGTCATCTTTGGAGTGTTCGCACAGGGATTGAGTCTTCTACTTGGTGGCTCCATCCAGTATGGCATAATGGTCGTCACTGGAATCGACTTCCCGGGTCTGAATCTGCTTCAGCTGGTTGCAATAGCTATGCCCATCATGCTAGTCTTGTTTGCAGTGTTTCTCTTCATAGGCAGGAGGATTTGGCAAATCCATTACCCTGGCGATCATCAATCAAAAAGATGGTTCACACTCTACGTAGGTGTCAGCTACTGGCTTGGCCTTTTGCTGATGATGGTGATAGTATGAAGCATCGGTGGTTTCAGTCCAGATTGCCTGCCCCAGCCCTATCGTCAGCATTGCTGGTTATGCTCTTGTTGCCTTCATTGACTGTGACAGTATCCGTGACCGACAGTCAATGGGTTCCATCTTCTGAGAAGACATCTACACAATTCGGTTCCAAATCCAGAAACTATTGGCCCACAAACGGATGGTTGAATTCGACGCCAGAAGAGCAAGGAATGGACTCTAGGAAGCTCCAAGAGATGATGAACTACGTCACCGAGGAGGATCTAAGCATTCACTCCATCGTAATCATACGACATGGATACAGGGTCCTCGAGGAGCATCTAACTCCAACTGGAAGCGTGGGGAGAACCTATTCGTTAACAGGGACTCACTATCTGTATTCTGCTACGAAGAGCTTTACCTCCTGTTTGATGGGGATAGCAGTTGACAGGGGCTATGTGGAAAACGTAGGCCAGACAGTGGTCTCGTTCTTTCCAAATCGTACCATAGCGAATCTCGATGAACGGAAGGAAAGAATGACCGTGGAAAACCTGCTGACCATGAGATCTGGACTCCCGTGGGATGAATCGAGTGCGCCTTTCACTTCTCCTCTGAACGACATCTATCATCTTGACAATGAGCCTGCAGGTGGCGTGCAATATGTACTCGATATGCCCATGGAGGCTGAGCCCAATTCCCTTTGGCATTACAATACAGGTGCCTCACATCTACTCTCAGGAATCATCCAAGAAGTGACTGGAATGACAACACTTGAGTTCGCCCTCGAAAACCTGTTCAGCCCTCTTGGGATATCCAATCTTTACTGGAATGTCGACAGACAGGGAGTGAACTACGGAGGCTACGACCTACAGCTGACTCCGGAAGATATGGCCAAGTTCGGCTACCTGTTCTTGAACAACGGGACTTGGGACGGCGAACAGATTGTATCGGAGGAGTGGGTGGCTAGTTCAACCGGCACTTTCACTCAGCTCAACTCTTACGAAGGCTATGGGTATCAATGGTGGACTCTGCCGGCAATTGGTGCGTTCTATGCAGCAGGATTGTACGGGCAGTTCATCTTCGTCGTTCCCGAACAAGACTTGGTCGTCGCCTTCACTTCAGGATTCTATGCATCTGAAAGACCTCAAAACCCAGAGATTCTCTACGAGTACATTCTTCCTGCAGTCATCGATAGTGACTACTACTCATCCGGGCTTGATATCGTGAATCCATTTATTGTCATAGTGATGTTCATGCCCGTTCTTGCGCTTGGTCTATACTTCGTCGTCAGGAAAAACGAATCAGACCAGCACTCGAGAGCTCTGTCAGCGTTGCTCCCTCGGAGGTGATATGATGAGAGTGTCCAACTTCACTGCACGCCTTTTTCTACCTCTGCGATCACATCACTGGTCCTCAGACACTGGAGCGCGCTGACGCCCTTTCGGAAGATCTCATGGGAGCTAGCCAGTTTCCGAACTGGCTGTTTCGGGAAATGTCGTAAACCCTGTCTGAGAGCAGCCCTTACCGAGCCACCAAGTTCACGCTAATTGATATCCATCTGCGACTACGACATAGTTGGTGAAAGAATTGGCGTTGGTAAAGAAGCAAAAGAAGCACGTCAAAGATTGGCCAGAAAAGTACAATCGATTCAAGGCTGGCGCTAGGACTGAACTCTATCGGGTCTCCTTCAGGAGGTAGACCCCGGATTTGTTCCTTCCAGCCGGAAATACTATCTCCTCCTTCATAGGCCGTGCAGTCGGCACGGCCGCCCCCCTTCTTTCAAGCGCACTTTCTCAAACTGAGTAGGCTCATGGGATTGAAACGCAAGCATCTTGGCTCCGCCTCATGAAACCGCATTTTACTTACCTGGTCTAACTCTGTGATCATTGACGACTCCTAGAAGTCCTATCGGACTTATGCCAGAGGTAGAGGCAAGCCAGCAACAGACCGTTAGGTCTCTTGATGTCCTACCTCGAAACCTGTAGTTCTGGAGGCTTGACCTTAGAATCGTGGGGATGCGAGTCCAAGTTGCATAGGAGAAGAACGCAATGATAGGGTCAAGGGAATGACTCCTCCTGAATTAAAACACCGCCAGATTGCCTTCAGATCACCTCTGACTGAGACCTGAGGTCTCATGTTGTAGGAGGATAATGATGTAAATAATAGCTGGCATCCCAGCATTGTTTCTGCGTATAGCCTGCAAAACTCGCGTTCCTCACCAACAGGCTGAGTTATATCAGGAATTGAAAGACACAACACGATGCCGGGCAATCGTACTGACCTTCACATTCATTCAGACTTCTCTGATGGTCATGCCTCCATAGAGGATATTGTCAGGCATGCAGCTGGTCTGCGACTGGACACCATTGCCATAGTTGATCACTTCTGGCCATCGCTTGGCTCCCGAAAAGGCGGGCTTGGGCTTATTGAGGAGCGACGGCGGCTACTTGGAGAGATTACTCATCACTATCCCAGAATGAACATCCTTGAAGGGGCTGAAGTGGACATCATGTCTGATGGAACTTTGGCTCCCGTGGCTGGCGGACTTGAACAATTCAGGCTCGTAATCGGCTCTGTTCACTGGAGCTCGGACTCACTACTTTGGTCCACAGCAGTGGAGAGAGCTGCAGCGACTCAAAGCTTCGACATTCTCGGCCATTGGGACGGCTATCTTACTTCTTTCCGACGAGAGCATGGTGATAGAGTTGCTAGGGCTTTGGCAGACAACGAAGTTGCGGTGGAACTGAGTCTGAGGTATGAACCACTGTTTGAGGGATTCTTTGAGATGGCACGGGACTACGGATGCAAGTTCACGTTGGGAAGTGACTCTCACGGTCTTGGGACCATTGGGAAGCTCCATCGACTATCACAATTGGCTGATGCACTTGATCTGCCTCTTCTTCAGGTCCCGTGACCTTTCCTCTCCTGACGCAATCCTTTTCAGTCGGTTGAAGGACGCATCGCTTAATGGTGACTATTGCATGACCGACGATGAGAGAGTACTCTTCCCATCCGAAGAGTGGCTTGCCAAATACAAGGAGATTCTGAACGCCAGCAAGGCATACGAAGATGCGGCACATGATTGGGAAGGTGACTTCGTCTTTGAGATTGAAGCCGACGAAACTCAAAGCGAAACTGTCCGATTCTATATGGATCTTTGGCATGGGAAATGCCGAGATGCCAGAATGGCAACACCGGATGAAGTTGCCGAGTTCACTTACTCGGGCCCTGCAAAGAACTGGAGACTCCTCTTCGCCAAGAAGATTGATCCAATCAAGGGACTCATGCAGAGGAAATTCAGACTGGGCAAAGGTAATGACATGGGGAAGATAATGCGTTACACGAAAGCCGCAGCCGAACTCGTCGAAGCCACCACCAAAGTACCAACAAGATTCCCAGACGAATAGACCTGTGACTGTTTCAGAAAGGTGTCTTGAATCCGCAAATGTTTCTGGAGTGACACAAGAAACTAGGTCACGCCGATTCGTCCAATCACAAGGAAGACTCCGATATTTCTCGAGTGCAATGGGCAGTTACCTCAATATCAGTAACGACATGACAGACTTAAATCGACGTTAGAACCACCGGTCCAATATGGCGCTCGTCAGAACGGAAATCTGCGACATAATCGGAATCGAACATCCAATACTGCAAGGAGGTATGGGTCCGTATAAGACAGAGGACCTCGCGGCTGCCGTTGCAAGTGCGGGAGCTCTCGGTGTGATTAGCAGCATCGGGATGGCGGCGACCTTGCTGCCCGAAGCTGCGCCTGTTGATGCAGTCAGGATGTTCGGCACTGATCCTCCGGCCGTGATTCTTCAGAAATCGATTGAGGCAGTGGCAAAGCATGTCAAGGGGACAAAGGGCGTATTCGGTGTCAACATCCCTGTTGCTTCTGAGTTCATACTTGCCTCCCAAATGTTCGCTGAGCAAGTAGTGGAGTCATGTAAGAGCGATTCTGACATTGAAAGGTCGCTTCGCGTTGTGGTCACATCAGCGGGCAACCCAACGCCCTGGGGTGAACTGAAGAAACACGGACTGATTTGGATTCACGTTGTCCCTTCAGTCTATCATGCAAAGAAAGCGGAGAAGGCTGGAGCGGACGTCATCGTGGCCTCGGGTCATGAGGGGGGAGCGCATGTTTCCTGGGACCCTGTTCACTCGATGGTTCTAGTACCTGCCGTGGCAAAGGCTGTGAAGCCGCCTGTCGTAGCAGC
>JBHLOD010000396.1:0-2509 GCA_048940825.1 Promethearchaeota archaeon
TCTCTTTCCCCATCACGCAGAATCCTGCAGACAAATTCAGCAGCGAGTCATATTTCCCTTTCGATATTGAAAGCCAGTATTCTCTTGACGCAGTGATTCAAAGCTGAGCAGGCTATCCTTCGTTCCGATGCACTATGTGTACACTCACAATGTGGAAGATTGGCAACGGAATCACCATAGAGAAGTAGCCTGAATATCCGAACCATAATGCACCGGCCAAGAAGGCTTGAATGACGAAGGCAGCCATTACAAAACGCGAGGCCGTTGGTCTGTCAGTGGCCCCTTCTGCGAATCGGAATATGACATATGATGTACACAATTGAAGAGGGGTGAATAGAGCCGTCCATAGGAGGGCTGGCTCATTGGGGAATGGAAAGAGAGTACAGCTGTATGGACCCGCAATCGTGCTCCCAAACTCGTGGATGAGTGTCCAAAGTGCTGCAACCAGAGTGAACCGAATATGTGAGTTGTCATAGAAGTCTTGACGTGTAATCCCTAGAGTGTGAGGTATGACCAATGACACTAGGAAGAGAAGAATCAAGATTGCTCTTGGTCTGGACGAGTTGGTGCTACTAGTCATCATGATAATCCCATTCCTCTGGTCGCTGAGCCCTCAGCAGCTGCTCGTGCCTCTTCTTGCAAAAAAGAACCGATATACCACAGAGTACTACAGGAGTGGCAATGGCCAATCTCATAATGGCGTAACTTAGAAGATCCAGACTTGCGTTCCTGCTATACCATTCGTATCTGAACTCTTGGCTGATGTTCCCGAAGTTCCTAACGAAGAGAAGAAGCTCGTAGTCTTCAGTCATTGTCAGTTCGACCTCATCATGCATCTTGACCTGATAATAGAAACACCATACTTCATGCAGGTCCGTATCACGTGTGAAGTCATCTACTTCGCGTTCTCCGAGTTCGATTAAAGCACATTCCACCATTGTGAAGTCAGCTTCGTAGCTGAATACCACCCTGTCACCCTGACTACCGCGAACGGTCGATCTGCTTATACTGCCCGGACCCAACGATGATTCACCCCCCTGGACATGCGTGACAGTAAACATACCCCCTGGAGGGAATCCCAGAATGATGACGAGCACAATTATGAACCCGATGACTTGGGCAGTGCGAGAGATCATAACCAGATAAGTAAGCACATCTTGAGGATTTCTGTCTTTTCTGTTGCACCCGGGCAGCCCGTACTTGTGGAGCAGATGTCCTAGAGGAGGCCCACCCTATCAATTCCGCAATAGTCGATTATGAGCGAGTAGACTCTCTGTTTCATTTGAGAGCAACAGTCCATACAATTCCAACGAGATTATAAGCAACTATCAATATTATAAGACATGATAGATATGGACGAAACGACCACAATTCCACTGACAAAAGAAACCCGCGACCTCCTCAAAAGATATGGGCGGAAGGGAGAAACCTACGATGAACTAATCCGCCGCCTCCTCAATGTCGCTGAGCAAATCGATTTTGCTAGAAGGCAGAGAAGGATTCTCGAGGAAGAGGAGTTCGTTCCACTTGACCAGGTTTAGAGTTCTGCTCTCCCAGACTGCAGTGTCACAGTTGAGTCTGCTGGACTCTAGACAGAAAGAGAAGGTCAAGGATGCTCTAATGGGCCTTGAGGATGACCCCTTCCGAAGAAGGTCTGGTGTGGACATCAAGAAACTCGTGACTCCGGATGAACCACCTCTCTTTAGATTGAGAGTTGGTGACTATCGAGCAATCTACTTTGTAGTAGAACATGAAGTAAGAATAACTGAGATAATCCATAGACGCAAAGGGTACAGATGGTTGGAGTAGTTTCTCTGAACTGGTAGGGACTCTCTGCAACTACGCGCACCTCCTATCGGACATCGATGACACAGACGCCTTACAGAAGACCATGACCAAGCTGGAAAAGCTCGATATCGAGAGTCTACCTGAGAATGAGGATCGGTCTGAAGAAGAGGAGGAACAAGCCAACCCTTCGGCGACATTGTGAAACACTCAAGCGTAATCACAGGTGTGAGAACAACATTTCAAGGGACACTTGAGTCCGGACCTCGCACTAGTCCTACCTCGGTCTAGACTAACTGGATTTGTAGAGATTCGTACTCAGGTACTTCACACCAGAATCAACGAGCAACGTGACCACTGTAGCACTAGGTCCCAGCTTCTTCGCAACCCTGATTGCAGCAGCCACATTTGCTCCTGATGAGGTGCCTGCGCAGAGCCCCTCTTCTCTTGCCAGCCGTCTAGCCATGTCCATGGCTTCTTCGGTTGAAATGCGCACAATCTCATCAACTAGACTGCCATCCCAGAGGGATGGGACAAACCCGGTCCCAATACCCTCTATGCCATGTGAGCCACCCTCCCCTCCCGACAGAACCGGGGATTCGTCGGGTTCAACTGCGACAATTCTCACCTGTGGGTCGTGTTCTCTCAATACGCTGGAGGTACCTACGATAGATCCGGCAGTCCCAGCCACATGCACAAAGGCATCGACTCGACCGTGTGTCTG
>JBHLOD010000397.1:0-2504 GCA_048940825.1 Promethearchaeota archaeon
GCTGCTATGAGAGCCTCTGCAGCACTTCTTGCTGCAATTGGGTCGTACCAATCAGTTAGCAGCCATCTGACCTCGCATGTGACAGATGCATTCGCCTCTTGGGCACCAAGCTCGAATGCATTGATGTGCCTGATAAGCTCAGGAAGTGGGAATGCTGCTACGTAGCCAATCTTCCCCGACGACGTGAGTGCTCCGGCCATCAGACCGTTGAGGTAGTAGAGCTGGTAGAAGTCTGCAAAATAGGTGCCGACATTTTCCGCTCTTTGGTACCCTGAGCAGTGGAAAAAGATAGTGTCTGGGTGGTCTGCCGCGGCGGCGATTGTACCGTCCATGAACCCGAACGATGTAGTGAAGATGACATCACACTGTTGTTCGTTGACTAGATAGTCAATTCTGTTCTCTGTTTGATCTTCAGGTACGGACTCTAGATAGACTGTTTCGAGCCAATCATACTTGTCCTCTACGTACAGTCGGCCCTGATCGTGGGCATGGCTCCATCCATAGTCACCAATTGGACCAACGTAGATGAAACCCGCCTTCAGAGTAGCACCCACTGGGCCCGGTCCGCCATCCGGAGCCGCAATGAGCCAACTCGCACCGTATCCAACGCCCGCACCGATAATGATGAAGACCACAGCTATGGCCACTACTGTGCCTGAACTGTATGTGCTTCCTGACATTTCGGTGATTACCTCCTCTCCCAATGAGGATACCATAACTAGACGGGACAGCGCCTAATAATCTTCTCTACAATTCTCCACTCCTGAGTCTGCTTGGCGCTTGGGGAGGTGGCAATCGTTAAATGAAACTCAACCACATTGGGCCCTCATGAATGAAACTCTTGAACTGATCGACAATCGAAAGTCCCTGAGAGGATATGACTCTCGACCACTCACTCAAGAACATAAGGACTGGATTATCCATAGTGCCTTCCGCGCACCAACAGCAGGAGCCATGATGCACTATTCGATTATCGAGGTCACTGAGCAGAAGGTGAAGGATCGGCTGGTCCAAACATGTGATAATCAACCGTTCATCGCAAAGGCACCTTATGTGCTCCTTTTTCTTGCGGACATGCAGAGATGGTATGACTTCTTCCAACATTCTGGCGTCCCACAGATGTGTGAGAAACATGGGGTTGAGTATGTCACTCCCCAAGAATCTGACCTCCTTCTTGCTTGTTGTGATGCCCTGATTGCAGCCCAGAACGCAGTGATAGCGGCTGAATCACTAGGCATAGGCTCGTGCTATATCGGGGACATCATGGAGAACATCGAGATACACAGAGAGCTGTTTGACCTGCCAAGGTGGGTCTTTCCAATCGCACTGCTCTGTTTCGGGTATCCGTTGCCTGATAGGCCAGAACGTGAAAAGGTCCCACGATTCCCCAAGCAGTTTCTGTACTTTGAGGACAAGTATTCCCATGTTGACGGCAAGGAATTCGAAACCATGCTTGAGGGTAGCTTTGGCAACCGAGGTCCTTACAAGGATGCCGAGAACATTGGACAGAGCATCTACCTGCGGAAGACTGGCTCTGATTTCGCCGCAGAGATGCGTCGGTCGGTCAAGGTTGCCATAAGAGATTGGATTCAAACTCCGCTTGCTCAAGAATGATTGGTAAGGCTTTTTGCCTACCATACCCCAAATACTCGGTTGGTCAGGGGCTTTCAAATTTGAGAAGACTGGTGTTGTTCGCAATTGTGGTTCTTATTCTGACAAGCACACTTGCTTTAGATACCAATCCTGATTCCACAACCCCGTCTTTTAGCTTGGGCAGTACTGCTGCTGACAGCCTTGATGGCATCTCAAATAGCATAGGGGAGTTGCTTTTCTCAGAGGAATTTGGGAGTCCTTCTCTTGGCTTCAACAACTCAAATTGGAATCTCACAAGAATAAGCAATCCCAGCTTCGCCTGGGTTGACAACGAGAAGCTTCAACTTAGCTCAAGTTTGCTCGGTGGTTCAGTATTGACCACTATGCAGGCGTTCAACAATGGTGTGATCGTCGATATGAGCTTCTCCTACAGCCTTGGAGTATCATACTTCTCAATTGGCTGGTGTGACGAATGGAGAGACAAGGGAAGTGAATGGAGAATCGACTTCAGACAATGCAACAACGGTGTTTTCATTGACTATTGGGACGATGCGCTTTTTCTGGTGAGCTACCTAGATGGTGAAAGAACAGTTGCGCCAATCCGTGACGTAGATTTAACTGGCATCAGGAACTTCAGAATTGCTTGGATTTCATCGCTTGTAATTCTGGAAGTAGACGGCGAGTCCATTGCGTTTATTTCGAAGAATGTCCCCTTGGGTCCGCTGCCTTTCTCTATCGCCATTTCTAACCATCGCCACATGCAGGCAAGTGACAATCTTGTTCTTGACTACGTTAGATTATACAAATACGATAGAACTCCGAAACCGTTTGACCCTCAGATAGTTCATCTATGGCCCAGTAATGGGTCCTCTGTATTCATGTACGACACAGTAGACTTTCATCTTCTCGGA
>JBHLOD010000018.1:0-9850 GCA_048940825.1 Promethearchaeota archaeon
GAATTGAGAGAGGGGGTCCGAAAAACAGGCTTGTCAGCGCGTGTTTCCGTTGACTTGCGGTTTTGAGAGGAGGGAGAGGGGGAGGAGAGGAGATGGAATCGGACCCCCAATCCACTGGTATGTTAGACATAACTAGTATATAAACATATACCATATGATATATTAACTTCTAATCAACAGCGTGGTTGATGTTGACAGGACAGACTGCATTTCGTGACTCGCGGAATCCTCTCTCATAGGACTATTCTGATCTCTTCTAACGAAATTGAAAGGAGGGCAAAAAGGGGCCGGAGAGAACGCTGGAAGGAGGAGAGAGAAGCGTATGAGAGAGAGAACGGCCCCAAACGCCCTTCACAAAAAGACATGTCTCAAGAAGTATTTAAGCAAATCTTGTTTGAGAATAAATTTACTAGGTTTTGGCGCGGTTTGTCGACCACCTTGGTTGCAGAGAAGTTTCGGCAGAAGCATTGTTTCAGTCCTAGCGCCCAGAGTCAATGGCGTCAGGAATCTGTGTAAGAGAGTCAAAGACCCTTTCGGCACCAGCCTTGAAGAGTTCATCCTTTGAGGTCTCCCCTGTTGCTACCCCCCAAAACTCTATTCCTGCTCTAGTGGCCGCGGCTGCGTCGATGCGAGCATCACCAACATAGACAACCTCATCTACACCTACACCTAGCTTCTCCGCGACACTTCGAAGACCGTCAGGGTAAGGTTTTGGACTAGGGGATTCATGCCGAGTCTGGATGAGATCAAACAGACCCGTCATTGGTATCTTCTTGAGTATTTGATCGACAGCACTTCTGCCATTGTTGGTGAGAATAGCAGTCTTGAGGCCCCGGAGTTTCAGCTCTTGGACTACCTCTAGCGAACCTTCGATTAGCTCTGCGTCTGTTGCAGCCCATCCTTCGTGTACACTTAGGATCTCGTCAATCTCGGCCTGCATCGTTTCCCAGTCGTCGGTAGCGATTCCTTGAGAAGAGAAGTATTCCTTTGCCTTGACCGTGGTACTGGATATTCCGTCCTCAGGCTCAAGCAGGTCAGGAGGCATGCCTCTCGTAGTGTAGAACTTCTTGGTATCGTTTCGCATGGCATCCAGCGGGAGTGCGAGGACTGTAAGAGTCCCGTCCAGGTCGAACACAACCGCTTTCAACATCCTCAATTCGCCGTCCGACTGGCACTATGAAGTCCTCTTAAGCTTAGTCCTCTGCTGAATAGACAAGCGCTTTGACGCACTCACCTTCACTGTCTGCTGGGCGCATTACTTCCATCTTGACGCCTTTGCCGATGCCTTCAGCTACTGCCTTCACATAAGGCAGACAGGCATGTTCACAGTAGATGTTCCGATGTTTCTTGAAACCCTCGTATTGTGGACAGAATGAATGGTCAACCTCTCCTCTTGTTTCAGAAACCCAGCGGACATGCGCCTTCGCTCCCATAATATTCGCGAGGACCTGCCATGCGTCCATTGCGTCTCTAACTGATATCCCTAGCGACAGCCTCTCACTGAGTGTTTGAGCATCCTCTTCACCAAGTCTTCGGAATATCTCTGATGCCGCCTCAAGACCTTCGTTTCCAAAGCGTTCGTCAAGGACTCGCGCGGTTTCCGTGGTCAACCTAACAACCATGCTCCGTAGCTCACTCACCTTCATGCCTGCCGGAATGATACCCCTAGTAGCCGCCATCCTCACTATTCCCATAATCAGAGAACTCTCCACAGATTCTTCAAGATAATGCGAAGGACACATGCTAGGCGGTACTCTATTAGCCTTTCCTCTGCATTGATGTACTTCCTCGACCAATCAGATTTAAGACCTTCAAGGTGACATCTGCCTCGGGACGCTAGGTTGAGTTGGCAAGATAGTATCGATACGTCAAACATGAAATCAATGGTTTCTGGATTTCCAAAGCTTCTGAGAGCATCTAGACCGAATGATGACGTACTTCAGGAAGCTGGACGTCTGCGTAAGAGGGGGATAGATGGCATCTTGCTTCTAGGAATGGGTGGAAGTGCGATTGCAGGCGAGATTTGCAGAGCATATCTTCATGACAGGACTGCAATACCAATCCTAAGTGTCCGCGACTATGTGATACCTCAGTTCATAGACGACCGTTGGGTGACAATAGCTGTGAGCTACTCGGGCGACACCGAAGAAACCCTTTCTGCTTTTGAGGAAGCAATGTCACGAGGGAGCACCACTTTCGCGTTCACAACGGGAGCCGCTCTGAAAGAATGTGCAGGCGATTCTCCGGTTCACATCCTTTTGCCAGGATTTCAGCCGCGTGCAGCACTACCAATGATAATATCAGGACTGTTGCCTGTTCTTGAAACGCTCTTAGGTCTGGACACTACAGATTTGAACACGGTTTCAGTAGATATCGAACACGTGTCCTCGTTATGGGCCGGAATGCAGACAACGCCGGCTGATCTTGCCAAGATGGCCAAAGATACGATTCCGCTATTCATCGGTTGGAGACATCTGATTCCTGTTGCATACAGGGCACGTTGTCAGATGAATGAGAATGCGAAGAAGATGGCATTCAGTTCGGAGTTGCCAGAGGCGAATCACAACGAAATTGAGGGCACGGCGTCTTGTGTTAAGACCCAATTCTTGCCTGTCTTCCTCCGCAGCAAGGAAGAAGACAAGAGGATTCAAACCCGGATCGAAACGACACTTGAAGCCTTCTTAGAGAGTGGTTGCAATCCAGTGAATCTAGATCTGAATCTCCCTTCACGTATACATGAGATTCTCGGCTACACCCACTTTCTGGATTCAATGTCAATAGAGCTAGCTGAAATCCTAGGAGTAGATCCGATGCGGGTTGAGAGAATCACCGAACTGAAGCAGAAACTGGAGAATACTACCTGACATTGGGTTCCAGTGCGCAAAGAAATGGAGCGAATCCTAGCAAAGATAATAACAGTCGTGGCCCCATCTAGAAATCGGGAAAGGGTACGCCAATTTCGCTTAGAGTGAGTCGACATTGAATTCAGAGCTTTCCGAAGATCTCGAAAGGGCAAAAGACATCCTTAAGGATCTCGTTCAGAGGGTATCAGGACTGCGAACGGCCCTAGATTCTTTTGAGAGAGCATTAAGGAGTAAAGATATCGACAATGACGAGGTGTACGTACGAGGGACTCCGAATGGATTCATTTGCCTTCCGACAGTGCTGACTCCCGGAGATATGTTGAGTGGCATTATAGAGGACTTGTCAGCAACTGCGTCCAAGACTCCGTCCCTCATCAAAGCCGCCGATTCAGAAGAGTCAATGGAATTGGCCGAACGAACAATAAGGTTGCTTGAATGGGAAATGGAGAACCGGCAAGAGGAAGTGGTGAGCCCAAGTTTTGTGATTGTGCTCAGATGGGCCAACATGTTCGAATCGCTTGAACAGAGTGGAACGGGAGTGATAGGAAAGAGGTACCTTACTGGGTCGGCCCAACAGCTCAAGGACTTCACGAAAATGCTAACGAAGACCGGAATCGCAGTCGCGTTTGACGACGGAGAGTATGGAGGTGGACTCCTCACACACGAGCTCCTGCGTGCGTTTGGACGCTCTCAAGATATTCTAATTGCGCAGCTGACACTGTCACGACGAGCTGCCACCGACCATGCTATCATGTCTCGCCTACTTGAGAAGCTCTCATCCTTCTAGGTGCTGCCAGATGAGTGAAAGAACGACCATTAATGACGAAACTCCACTTCCCTTTGCACACGGGATTGAGGTAGAGCTCCAGATCATCAAGAAGGATGGCTCTTGGATAAGAGGAGAGGAAGTCCTTGACATCTTTGACAAGCTTGTATCAAACGCAAAGGTACACCTAGACAACAAGATTCGTGCATCGAGAGTCGATTCAATCAAGAGGAAATACAAGCAGTCAACTCAGACAGAAGAAGGAGAGAGAGGATCCAGGATTGTTGCGAGCTATGAAGGGCCCGACGAAAAGACAGGGGAGTATACTCTAATCGGGCATGATCCAAATGTGACCAGCCTTACCTGGATTCTTGAAGTTGCAACGCCACCTTGCACGACTATCGAAGAGCTTGCTTGGTGGACTCAGACCTTGGTTGCTATCTCATACGACGCCCTTCCGAAGGACGCCCGGGCGATTCTCATTTCCACTGGACTCAATCCGACACAGGAATACCTCAGGAACCTGTCATTCGGAGAGCATCACCACATATTAAGCCCCAGCGTCCGCGAGGAAGTGAAGATTGCAGTATACAATATGATTAGGAATTTCATACCTCATCTAATTGCTATTTCTGTCAATTCTCCGTTCGAGAACAAGAAGCCGACGGACGAGGTTTCAGTTGGAGATGATGACATCACCAGGGCGCCGAGGTGTAAGAGGTCAATCAGGCTAGTGAAGAATACAACACAGCTCGGGCCGTCAAACGAGTTTGAGTTCATCCCCTACCTCAGAGGTCCCGACAAGGAGGGGTTTGCTAGACACGTCAATCGTGGTATAGCGAGAATGGTTGACTTGTACCCCTTCACCGATTACGGTACAATCGAGCTTCGAGTGATAGACACACAGCTATCCGTTCCCCGGAGAGTAGGAATAGCGTTGATTCTGCAAGCCTTGGCCCTGAAAGCTAAACGGATTGTGGAGGCTGGTGGAGAAATACCAGATCCGGGCGCGAAAGTCCTAGCCGCGAATAGGTCTTCCGCAGTTTCAGCTGGTCTGTGGGGACCATTTCGCCCTATGAAGGACACGGGCAATGAGTTTGCGCAGATATACAACCACTTGGTAAGTGATGACGGTACCATTGACAAGACACGCCGCAACCGCTTTGTAGGAGATGCAGTTGCGTCCATGTTCTACCTCATCAGGAACGAACTTGAGGAGCTAGATATTGTCGACAACCCCTTCATCCAGCCGATTCTTGTATCTGTTTTTGGAAGTGAGCTCTCACGACCAAGAACAACTGGAGCAGATCTCCAACTGGATGTCTATGCGAAGTCAGGCATGAACATGGTTGCCCTGATGAGAAGTCTTGCAGACATCACGCGAGAGTGCTGCACAAACTGGCTCTTCGATCCGTTGGAAGGAACACCCCAACTACCCACATGGCTTTGCTGGTGGAAGGGCTTGGAGCCAGAGATTGTACCGGTCGCAGACCGAGTTTTCGCTGGCCAGGAGGCGGAGTTTGTCCTGACACTCAGGAACACTGGCCCCCGGTCTCTGGACAACCTGACTGTGAATTGCACCATAGAGGACACAGACAGGAACGTATCTGAACAGAGCATTGTATCGATTTCTAGTGTTGCCCAAGGCCAGATTCATGTTGAGAGAATTGTGTTCCAGACTAGAAAAGACGTCACTGCCTACAACATCATCGTGGCAATTGGACTAGGTGGCAAGCAGGTAACCATAGCCAGCACCATCAACACCTATTGGATGAGAGTTCAAGTCAAACCCGGCACAACCACCCAGTTCGCAGACGGCCAGACTCCTGTTCTGTTCAGCGGCAACATTGAAACAAATTACCCAGAAACAAAAGTGGTGAACTGCAGCGTGGCCGTAGTCTCTCTCTCGAAGGAGTTGGTTCTCGCGGACACTGGAGAGTTTCTGACAATTGAGGGGGGAGAAACAGTCTTGTTCGACAACTCCAATCTCCCTAAGCTTATCATTCCTACAACTGCGTTTCAGGGCGTTGAGAGGTGTGCACTTAGAATTGGACTTGAAGACGAACACGGAAGCGAGATGGCGAGGGCGATTTCTAAGCCGTTCTATGTTGGATTCGTCAGAAAGGAGCCGCAGCTAGTTCTTGATACGGAATTGCGGACCGTGTACAATCCCGGGGATCTAATCATGGGTGAAGTCGAGCTGTTCTCACAAGGGAGGGAATTCGGTGACGCTGCAGAATTGGTAGTGGAGTTTTTGGCTGATTCTGGTCGAACTCGCGAAATCTCTAAGATTGGAATCTCTGAGGTAGTGGACAAGTCAGCTAGGTTCACTTGGCGTGTCCCGCAACTGGATAAGAACTTGGAAGACCGAACAGGGCTGATTAGGGCGTCCATCGTAGAACGGAACGACAGAATCACATCGGTGGAATCGAACCGATTCCAAATAGACCAACTCGGAGTGATGCTAAACATCGACTCGCTGCGAGCTCCAGACTCTTCTCATATCGGGGGCAGAATCTCCGGGTGGCTTAGAGTAAGGAGAAACACCGAGTACGGAGACCCCGGAACTCTGACCATGAGCTTGGTGTTCCCTGACGGAGAAGAGCACGTTTCGGTTTCGCAATCAGTAAAACAAGGCAGGAATCTCTCTCTTGCCTATGGACCCATCATCATTCCAAAGCCAGGAAGCATGAAGCAACCAGCGAGCGTCACACTTGTAGCGAAGCTTTCGTACAACGGCACACTCTTGGACCAGAGATCAGCGGAAATTGTCCTGGCTCAGGGACCAGAGGCGGAGATTGCGAAGATCGCCTTCGCAGGCGTCCCCAGCTTCGTTGTTCCTGATGAGGATATCAGTCCCACAGTTCAGATCACAAACACAACAGGCAAGACTCTAGGTTATGAGCTCACGGCGGAGCTTCAGTCAATTGGAGGGCAAGAAACGCTCCTGACAAGACAAGTGAAACTCAAACCTGAAGAATCCAAGATGTTCCCTATTCCATTCCGGGTACCACTGGGGGCAGAGATGAGTACGGCACATCTCAGAGCCATTGTGAGGCATTCTGACCTATCATCTGAGAAAAGGGAACGGCTAAGAGTCAAGGCAATAGAGAGCCCATTGTTCTATGTCGATTTCTCAATTCAGAGAGAAACTGGTGAGGATATTCCAGGCCTCGTATCTAGACTCACACCGGTTGAGATTACAGCACGTGTGACGAGTCCAAGGGAGGGTATGAAGGACTTGTCAGTTCTTGTGAAAGTAATGTCAAGAAGAGAAGTGATTAAACAATTTCAGCTCCCCTTTCCTGACCCAGACGCGAAAACAAATGATATCAAGATTAGATGGATAACTCCGGCCGTCGACGTGGTCACCGGCTACTATGTGGAGGCCATCATTCTCCAAGGAGAAAAAGCTCTTCCAGACCGAGCTGTGAGGCAGGACAGAAAACAGTTCACCGTGTACTAGGTTTCATCGATGTCAGAATGCGCATTATTACATCACACCGACATCTAAGTCTTCTAAGGCTGTAGAACTTTTTTAGGAAGAAGGCGAAGTCTAGTTCGACAATTGACTGAGCAGTTTGCAAAGGTATAATAGGGTCCAGAAAAGCGAAATGTGATAATTGGATTTCCCGAGCGTCATGTGGTATATGTTCGTAGAATAGACGACGCTGTTGAGAAGTGTGGAGTCAACCTTTAGGTAAAGGATGAAGATAGCTGGACGTGAACTGAATGCTAGAACTGTTGACCCACCCTGTAGTTTCTGGACTACTGGTGATGACAGTCATTGGTGTACTTGCGTACAAGGCCGGATTCTTGGATATCTCTGGCCTCGTTAGTGCATTCATTGTAGGTTTCACTGTCTGGTACACGGGCGGCCCGCCTGCTTTCACAATCCTACTCTTCTTCTTCCTATCATCTGGAGTTGCAACCAAGTTCAAGTACAGGGCCAAGGCAGAGAAGGGCTTGGCACAAGAAGGCAAAGGAAGAAGGTCCTTCAGGAATGTTCTTGCAAGCGGCCTAATCCCTATGATCTTCTCGATTGGCATGTACATATCACCTGGTTTTGGAATCGACCCCTTCTGGATGTTTGGAGGCTTCATAGGTGCCGCAGCAACGACTTCTGCCGACACTCTTGCATCGGAGATAGGCGTATTCAGCAAATCAAAGCCAAGGCTAATCACGAACCTGCGCAGGAAAGTCCCCCCCGGGACAATTGGCGCGGTTTCCCTACTGGGAGAGGCAGCCGCTGTCGCTGCTGGGCTGGCAATTGGAATCATTGCTTTGCTCTTTGCGGTCCTTGCTCCGGGTTCCGTCCCTGTTTCCAACATGGCACAACTCATGTTCATCGTACCACTTGCTGTCCTTACTGCATTCATTGGATGCAATCTAGACAGCCTCTTTGGCGCTGTTCTGCAGAACAGATTCGTCTGTGAAATCTGCGGATGTATCACTGACAAAGAGTTTCACTGTAGCTATGAAACCAAGTACGTCGGGGGCTTCAAGGCCTTCTCCAACATCCACGTGAATCTTGGGTCATCCTCTATGGGAGCAACCTTGGGCATAGTGCTCGGGGCTGGACTGTTCGTCTGGATTCTCGGAGGAATCTTCTTCTGGGTGCTTGCCTCATCGAGTAGCTAGTCATTGGATAGCCTCGAGTTCTCAAGGAGCGCACCTTTCTCGACTGCCCTGACTATGTTCAGGCCTTCTCCAACGGCGTGCAGAAGGCCCGCCATGAACCACTGAGTCACGTCATCAGTACTGAAGTCACATGGAATCTCTGTTGCTCTGCTTTCTGTATTGAGATGAACTCGGTATGTATCCTTGGAGTGATGTAGCACTATAGATGCATCGCTCAGACTCTGCAGTTTCTCGATAGGGTCTGGACCGATTGCTTCGCCTGCGTCCTTCCATTCTTTCGAAGAAATCACAAGTACATCTACCTGGCGCAGAACAGGCTCAAGCTCTCTGAGGCCCCGTTTCCAATAATGCGGAGAACATCTGTACACCACAGGAATATTGTTCGCCTTCGCGTATGAGGCGATGGAAACTGCAACCTCAACGAATACCTCACCTATGTACACAGCCTTTACATCAACAATCTTGTCCCAAGGGACTTGAGAAGGAGAGGTTATTGAGAGTGCTGTGAGATCTCCTATCCCCACAAGTGTACGGGTGCCACTCTCGTCTTGAATCATGATTGTTTCGTTAGTGTGCCTGCCGTCCTCAACTACAAAGTGCGATGTGTCCACTCCATGATGGGCAAGGGTAGCAATCACGTTCCAACCATCCTGGTCATTACCCACAGCAGAAACAAGAGCGACTTCTTTGTCATCACTTGCAAGCGCCAGAGCAAGATCAAGTGTAGGACCTCCTGCATACCTCATCGGTGTATTGCAGCCAACCTCTCCATCCGGAGGCGGAACCGCATCACACCTTATCTCTGTGAAGTATGCTGCTGACCCAAAGAGGGCGTAATCTGGATGCTCGTATTCCACAGAGCCTTTCAGAATCTCCTTGGCCCTAGTTCGAGTGAAGACATCGAAGATTGAAGATTCATCAAGGCCGAGGTCCCGATACAATGCAACTAGGTTCGTAAGATAGTCCTCGAGTAGATACTCTGTCAAATCTCCGAGGTCCGAGGGCAAGTCCTCAGAGAAGAACCGTGCCAGACCCCATCCGTTCTTCGTAAGCTCATGGAATACTACGCGTTTTCCGCCCCTGACTGCACTGCTGGACCTTATCAATCCAAAGTCGTTCAGCGTCTTTAGGAATGCCAAGATACTCTTGTTGGAATGGCTGAGCTGCTTGATAAGATCCCGCTGAAACACTCTGCCACTCTCATCGAAACGACCTAGGACGCCAGGTGCAATCTTAGATGCCAACACTGACCTTATGAAACTCAATCGCCCTCCCAAATTATCGGGGAGAAACAGCACATAGGGCCAAAGATGTTCTCCTTCACTCAATTTCGAACATTCTCCAACATCTTCAAATAGCGGTTATACACGCCGGTGCAGTGTACACAACTGCCTATGTAGTTTACTGAACTACATCAAATAACGGAGGACATAAGTTGACAGAATTCTCGAGGTCAGGTGCTTATCCTTGGGCTCTGACCGGAATCCTTGCTGCTGTGCATTTAGTAATCACTCTCATTCCTTTCAGTCTGAGTGTGAGCGGCACAGGAGCAATATCGTTCGGAATGATTTCAGCCTCT
>JBHLOD010000019.1:0-9775 GCA_048940825.1 Promethearchaeota archaeon
AGAAGTACGATGACGTTGACAATGGCGACCGCTCCACCGATTCCCGTGAACAGGAGAACCGCCACAACGGGGCCCGTGCCATCCGGTGGCTGAGTTGATGTGGTTGTGGTGGTTGTCGTACCTGTGGTTGCTGCGTTCACAGTCAAGACCATTGTGGCAGAGCAGTAGTTATCAAACGGGTCGAACGCTCTGACCTCAAGCGTATACGCACCCGGCTCTAGCACTGTTGCATTCCTGATGAACCCTTCTTCATCAAGCGAGAAGTGGACTGTGTCATCGAGCCACCAGTGGTCAATACCCGAATCGTCCCATGCCCCGACCCGTTGCACAAATGGGACTCCGTAGCCTAGTGTTTCATCTATTGGAGCGATGACCCATTCCGGCGGTGTAACATCCAGAGGAGGAGCTTCTACTGTGACAGAGAATACGGCATGAATGCTGTTGTCATAGGGATCGCTCACGCTCACATTGAGAGAGTACACCCCGGAAGCTAGCCAGGTCGAGTTGGTGATGTGCAGTATATGCCATCCAAACCGATACCCTGTCACGTTCAGATGAGTTACAGAGAGATTGAAGTTGGCGGTGTCATTGATTTCCCATTCTGCGATACCTGATTCGTCTGTCGCTATCAGCGCATAGTCAACTCTTTCCCCGAGATCGAGTAGGACGTTGGTTGGGCCAACTATCCACTCTGGTAGAGATATCTCCCGCACGGTCAATTGAAAGGCGCTCGAGATACGAAGCCCATAGATGTTTGCGACACTAACGTTCAGACCATACACGTCGACAGGTAGATGGACAATCGACTCTACGACACCGATGGTGCTTATTGTGAACTGTGATGTATCGTTCACGGTCCATGTGATAGGAGACGGCGCTGTCGCATTCAAGTCATAGTAGAACGGCTGACTCCATAGGTCCAGAACCTGGTTGGTGGGTGGCTCGGTCCACGCAGGTGCATGAGGGAGGTATACCAGTGGACGCGGGTCGGAGTTGCCACCAGATCCTGGAATGGGGTAAGGAGTATCTCCATATCCGTCGCCATTTCCATCACTGCCAGAGTAGTCCTCATACCAATTGCGGTCGACGACATTACCCCAGCTTCCGGAGTTGTCATCGCGGATGGCAACATTATCAGGAACCCCTTCGCTATGGAGTATGTAGTTCATTGTTACATTGTTCTCTTCTGCGTCCGCCAACAGGTAGATGCCGTTGAATGGCTCGATGAATTCACCTGTGTAATAGGAGATGTCGTTGAGGAAGATTGTGTTCATGATGGCGAAGTGTTCGACTACAATTCCTGCCAGAACATTCTCAGTAATTGCGTTTCCTGAAATCATGTTCTCGCTAGTTTCTTGAACCCACATGCCGTAATGGGACTCAGTGATGTCGTTCTGGGACACAACATTCTGCATTCCATAGAATAGCCGAATGCCCTCATCACTTCCCTTGATAGAGTTCTGAGTGACTGTGCTCTCGTCGCATTCCAAATAGATTCCATTGATTAGATTGTCTGTCAAGACATTGTTGACCAAGGTGACGTTCCAGCCGAACGTGTAGATTCCATAGTCGTTATCACTACAGGTATTGTCAATGATAACTGCAGAGAGCCATAGCTTGTAGTCATTGTCAATGAAGATGCCAGAGTCTGTGTTGGAATTGCAGGTGTTGTTGGAGATGGTGTTTCCACTTGAGTCGTAGTATATTCTGATGCCATTATCCCTGTTCAAGTTACATGTGTTGTTGGCGAAAGTATTGGAAACGGCATATCGTGCATGAATTCCATCGTATCTGTTGTCGCTGCATAGATTTCTGCTGAGCAAGTTGGAATCGCAATAGTAGAGAACTATGCCGTAGTTGGCATTGTCATCACAGTTATTGTCGGTCACTGTGTTGAAGTCAGAGTCGTACATGTATATCCCAACATCCCCATTCGGAGTGCAAGTGTTGTTTGCGAGTACATTGTGACTCGAGTCAATGAGGTAGATTCCATATCGGTTGGAGCTGCAGGTGTTGTTGAAGAGAAACCCATAGCTGACGTTATTCAGGTAGATGCCAGCGGATGCACTTGCACCTGTAAGATTACAGTTGATGACGGTGAAGTTCACGCGCGTGTTGCTGATGTTCACAGAGGGGCCCGCTCCACCCCCACGATCGATATCAAGGCCATCGATGATGAAGGGGGACTCGGATGAGCCATCGCCGGACCAATCCTCAAGCAGAGCAGTGGCACTGAAGTTGGCATCTCCATCGATGATTATGGGTGAGTGTGGTGTGCCTGCTGGAGTCAGAGGTTTCTCAGGTTTAGACCTAGCCGGAGTTGACAAGCATTCTGCACTGGTGGACACAGATATCGGTACGAGGCTCCACAGCACCAATATCATTACCAGTGAAATGACAATCCAAGAGACCCCATTCTTCCGACGCATGAACACTCACTCCTGCAATACAACGAGTGCTGTTGAGGTCTGCTCATGTTGTTCGAAAATCAGAAGTCTATGCCGTGCTGATGCTTTCTCACTCGCAGTATTCCATTAGATATGCATACATTTGCTTATTAATCAAAGCCGACGCCACTTTTGGCATCTATTCACTTCTCCTGAGCAGAATGACAACAATGACTAAGACCGATGCTCCACCTATGCCCATGCCTACGATTAGGGTCACTAGGGGGTCCATACTCTCCGATGGTGGGGTCGGTGTGGTTGTTGGGACCGTGGCTTCTTCGTTCACGGTCAATACCAGCGTTGCCGAGCAGTAGTTGTCAAATGGGTCAAATGCTCTAATCTCAAGTCCATACATACCGGGCTCAAGGACTGTTCCATTTCTGATGACACCATGTTCATCGATCACAAAGTGAGCTGTGTCATTTACCCACCAGGCATCAATTCCGGACAAGTCCAATGCCGCGACTTGGCAAGCAAACTCCTCCCCATATTCCAGTTCTTGATCTATCGGGATGATCAACCAACTTGGCGAGCTGGCATCGAGAACGGTCACTGAAAATATGCTCGATATCCTGAGGCCATATATGCTAGTGACCTCCAATGTCAGTCCATAATTGCCAATGGGCAGGATACTCCTAGAAGTGACTCTGCCTTGATTGTCAATGCTGAACAAGGTATCATTCACATACCAGGCCAAAGGAGCAAGCGATGTCATGTTCAGTTTCAAATGGAAGAATGAGAAACTGAAATCTACGATGAGGTCCGAGGGCTCTTCCTTCCACTTCGGCGGAGTGGGTGGATACATCAGTGGATGAGGGTCGCTATTTCCGAGGAAGTTGTACGGCGCATCCCCGATGCCATTCATATCTAAGTCAGGACCACCATAGTTTGGCCAATAGTTGTAGTCGAAGACGTTCCCGGTACTTTCATCCCTACCAGTGAGACCTGAGTAGTCTGCAAAGACATTCCAACGGATATCATTGTTGTCAGAAAGAGAGCGTAGCCAAATGTGTGGGTCGCTATTGATGCAGGTGTTGTTGGCAAACATGTTGTCGCTGGAATGGTCCAGATAGATAGCGGCAGCAATGGAGTCCTTGAAGGTGTTATTGACCACTGTGTTGTGGTCTGATTCAGAGAGCCAGATACCTGCGTCTTGCAGAAACTCGCTGGCAGCGGTATTGTCGGTCACGGTGTTAAAACTCGAGAGTTCGAGCTGGATGCCAGCGAGGTTGGTAGTGCAGGTGTTGTTCACCAAAGTGTTGTAGCTGGCATTCATGAGATGGATACCCCTCCAGCTGCGGCTGCAGGTGTTGTTGACCAGCAGCGCGTTGCTGACGTTATACAGATAGATTCCTGCTCCATCGATAAGCGTGGCTCCAGTAAGATTGCAGTTACTGATTGTGAAGTTGACTCGAGTGTTGCTGATACTTATACACCACAAAGATTCGTTGATGTCCAGACCTTCGATGATGTATGGGTTTCCAGGAGACCCGTCACCAGGCCATCCCTCTGCTTGAGCTGTGACATTGAAGTTGGCATCTCCATCAATGGCAATTGGGGTGTGCGGCGTGCCAGCCAAAGAGAAATTCGATTCCCGTTCTGATCGAATCAGAGTTGAACGCTGTTTATTACCGGTAGACTCAGAAATCGGCACCAGACACGACAGAACCAAAACCAACACAAGTGAAGGGCCAATCCAGAAGATCCCATCCTTTCTACGCATGTGCACACGCTCCTGTGATGCGACAAGGGCGTCGAGGTCTGCTCATGCTATTCGAGAAATAGGAGTCTATGCCGTGCTGATGCTTTCTCTTTCAGTCGCAGTATTCCATCAAACATGAATCCGACTGCTTATTAATCAGAGCAGAAACACAAGAGGCCAAGCGTAATACTGAGCATGTCCATTTGCTCAGTCATCCACTTCACCACAAGCAACAAGAGTGTGCATAATAGTGTCAGAAAGGATGACTCAAGAGAGCAGTACGGGTCGGCACAAGATTGTGGCAATCCTGATTCTTGTCTTTGGACCAATTCTGGCAGCACTATTGTGGCCTTTTGTTGCCACAATTGAGAATGTGTATTTGAGTGGTTACATAGTCGCGGCAGCAGGGCTAATCTTCCTGCTTGCAGTCTGGGCTTGGAAAGAGTATCCCCCATTTCCCTACGTTGCTGGTGTCTGAAAGAGATGCGGTTTCAATTTGTAAAAACTTATCAAGAAAGAGTTTCCTTCTTCAAGTTACTTCTACTTGAGAACATCAATAGTTCCAAGAAGAACCGACGTGGTTTGGTATCTTTGTCTATAGAGCACTGGGAGGAACCTTCATGGTGTTGCGGAGAATCACCGAATTCTTGAAAGTTAGGAGAAACCAAGTAATAGCAATCATGCTCATCGTTATTGTGGTGGGCTCTTCTCTGACGGTCTACTATTATCTTCCTAGACCTTCGGGGCCTGCACCTGGCGATGACGACGGAATGCCCGACAGCTGGGAGATGCTCTACGGGTTGAACATGAATGACCCTGATGATGCCATGGAAGACAAGGATGGGGACGGTCTTACAAACTTGGAAGAGTATCTGGCTGGTACCAATCCCACACTTGCGGACACCGACGGAGATGGTCTGAAGGATGCCCAAGAGATTGATCTTGGCACTGACCCGAATGACATCGATTCTGATGTTGACGGTCTTAGCGACGGAGAGGAGGTCCTAACGTACAACACCGACCCGATGATTTCTGACACTGACGCCGATGGACTATCTGATGGGACAGAGGTGAATACGATTGGCTCAGACCCGAAGAATGCAGACACAGATGGAGACCGACTCGATGACGGGGCAGAGGTGTCGGACTATGGGACAAGTCCTCTCACAAATGATACTGACGATGATGCGTTGGAAGATGGCGATGAGATTCAGATCTACGGTACGAATCCGATGAGCAACGACACTGACGACGACCTTTTGATAGATAGTCAGGAGCTACTGTACAGTACGGACCCACTCGATGCTGACTCGGAAGACGATGGACTCGAGGATGGGTTGGAGCCGGATTGGAATCTAGACACTGACGGAGATGGGTTGATCAATGCGCTGGATTCCGACTCGGATGATGACAGGCTCTATGATGGCCCCGAAGTCGCCGTCGGAGCAGATCCCCTTGATAACGACACTGACAATGATCGCGTAATTGACGGATGGGACCCGGCTCCAGTTGACAGCGACGCGGATGACGATGGCACGTGGGATGGAGACGAGGCCGCGACCTGGGCATTCTGGTATGAAGCTGAGGAACTCGAACTAGAACAGGGAGTCCCTGGAAACGATCCCGATGCTAGAAATGGCCAGGCAGTATTCTCTACGAGTTCGGGCAGGATCTTCAACCAGTCAATTGAAGTCTCTCAGGGTGACTACAAGTTCTTTGTGAGGACCAGGGCTGAATTCACTGAAACAGCCAACAGATCGATAGAGCTTTCCGTGGTTCAGAATGGAGTGACAATCATCAATAGCGATCTACATCTCTTGAAGGCCATCTATCGCTGGTACTCAACTCCCTTCTTCTACGCAAACGAGAGCCAACTTCAGATCTTAGCAAGTACAGGGTATCCGTGGGTAGTGATTGACAGGGTGGCACTGATCAGGATGGAAAGCATCAACTCCGAGCTTACCGACCCTCTAGATCAAGACTCTGATGGCGATGGTGTGTTGGATGGAAGCGAGTCAGTCTTAGATTCCTACTGGTATGAGGCTGAGGACTTTGCTTGGAATCGCAGCCAAGTCGTAGACTCAACCAATGCCAGCAACAGCAAACAGATCAGTCCACTAGGGGATGGCAGGCTAGCCTTCATCTCTGACCCCTCCTATATCTTTCCCAGTGGAACGTATGTTGTGTTTGTACGGGCGATGAGTGGTTCACTCAATCCCGGCAACGTTGTTGAGGTTAACATCCTCGTTGGTGGCATACCTGTTACGGCTATTCCGGTGCAAGTCACGTTGGTTCGGCAAGTCTTGTACAATGTCACTGCAAGAAACGTGAATCTCTATGAGTGGTTCTACGTTCATTCATTCACTCTTGGGGCGGATGACCCAATAGACATCGACCTGACCGCCCTGGGAGAGCTGAATAACGTCACTCTCGACAAAGTGTTGCTGATAAAAATCGACTATTGGCAGGACACAGCCGGGATTTCATACCAAGATGGTAATGTGACTATCACGTCAATACGAAATGTCCCCAGGGGTATATCAGATCCCATTGACATAGATACGGATGGGGACGGCTATAGAGCGGCTGACGGGTTCCTTCCCGACTCCTCGGGGTGGTTCACGGACGGCTATGAGCTGTACGACATTGGGACCAATCCCTTCGACATTGACTCGGATAGGGATGGTGACTCTGATACACTGGACCTCAATCCTATCAGCGGCGATACGGATGAAGATGGACTTTATGACTACATAGAGCTGTTGAGCAACTATAACGGAACTCCAACTGATCCACTCAATGGAGACACTGATGGAGATGGCATAAGGGACGGAGACGAAGACCTGAACCTTGACGGGGGTTTGACTAGTGGCGAAACAGATCCAACGAATCCAGACACGGATGCCGATGGCATAACTGATGGTGTTGAGATTGGTTTCTCTAGTTCAAGCGCCCCCCCTGAAGCCCCTCCAATAATCACAGATCCCCTGAATCCTGATACTGATGGAGATGGGCTGATCGATGGGGCCGAGGACTCGAATGGGAACGGGGCACATGAGCCCTTGCTGAACGAGACCCGTGCAGATGAACCGGATACTGATTTCGATGGAATTGGCGATGCGGATGAACCAACCTACTCAACAGATCCAAACAACCCCGATTCGGACTATGACTGGGTACGAGATGGACTAGAGATCCTGACGTATGGAACGAATGCAACATCTCCTGATACGGATGGAGAAGGGCTCACAGACGGGCAAGAAGTCTTCAGATATCTGACCAATCCTAGTGACCCTAATACTGACACGGATGCATTAGACGACTGGGAAGAGGTTGCAATATACAGGACCAATCCATTGACAAATGATACAGACCGTGATGGTCTAGACGATTATGAGGAGGTCCACACTGTTGGGACCGATCCGAATCATCCGGATACAGATCGGGATGGAACTTCTGATTATGAGGAGGTGATGGCGGGTACAAATCCTCTCAATGCACCTCCGATTGCCTATTTTGGTCTAGCCCGAGATGCATATAGGGACATAGCAGTTGAGTTTGATGGCTCACGGTCATATGATCATGATGGAAGCATTGTTTCTTACGCTTGGGATTTTGGAGACGGAGGTATTGCCAGCACAGTACGACCCACACACAGATACACTCAGACAGGAGAGTTCCTTGTCCGACTAACCGTGACTGATGACGATGGTGAGTCAGGTGTTACTGATGTCTGGATAGCTGTACTCAACCAACTTCCAATCGCAGAGGCGGGACCTGACCAGTCAGTGTTCACAGGCGCAAATGTGGCCTTCCAAAGCACAGGGTCCAATGATCCAGATGGCACAGTTGTTTCCTTTGACTGGAATTTCCAGGATGGTTCAACGGGAACAGGAGCGCAACCAACTCATGTCTTTGGTCAACCAGGGACCTATTATGTAACGCTCACAGTCACAGACAACGATGGTGGTGTGAACACAGATACCGTCGTAATAACTGCAGAGGTGCCGAAACCGCCTGACCTGACCTTGACAACTGAAGACATGACTCTGTCAGTTGATGGAATGGGTGTCATCCTGAGTCTATCAATTGAGAACAATGGTGACCTTGAAGCAAGTGGCTTCTACTTTGAAGTAACTATGTTGAGCTCTCACGAACTCAACAGGCTCATCTCATCGAGTTCTTCTCTATCGTCTGGCAGCCCTCCTTTTGACAGGCAACGAGTTTCGGGAATCCAGCCCGGGTCGAGCCTTGACTACACTGTCTCACTGCCCTCCGAGCCAATCGGTCTCCAAGCTATCCTGATTGAGGTTGATCCGGACTACGAAATCGATGAGTCAGATGAAGGGAACAACGTCTTCTACATCACTGTGCCCGACACCGATGGAGACGGTCTATCAGACCTGGGAGAGGGCATCATTGGAACTAGTCCAAGCAGCTCTGATTCAGATTCAGACGGGCTCTATGATGGGCCATTGATTGACTCAGTTCTTGCGGAGAAAGACTGGAACGTCGATTCTGACAGTGATGGCCTGATAAACGCTCTTGACACCGATTCGGACAATGATGGAGTATTGGATGGTGTAGACATTGACCCTCTACACGACCTCCTTGTGAAGGTGAGGATCACACGTCTTGACATCAAGGACCCAATTGACTACGACATTGTAATTAGATCGCGAACCGTGAGAGTTCCTTGGCTTTCATGTAGCTGGTCAGGCTGTAGGTTGCGCTACAGATCCTTTACAATCTACTATCCCGATATAGTGGAAGACAGGCGTGCGGAGCCCTATTTCAGGGTGAAGATATCTGACCAATGGGATAGCGGTCACTGGGTTCATAGTGAAGTGCCTTTGGCGGAGGATGTTACCGACTATAGCTCGAGTGCACCTCCGCTGTTCGTTGTCAATGTACCAGATGACGATTCCTCCGTGAACGTCAGAGTAGAAGCTTGGGATCTAGACGTAGGCCCCGATGACAGGTTGGACATAGGAAGTGGCTCTTCTCGCCAATCTAGTTCAACCTTTGACCTTGCAGCAGCGGCCCAATCTGAGCCCGGTGTTTACACTCGGTCCATATCATCTAGTGGTAGTGCAGACGGAAGTTGGATCACGGATGAAGACGACGCCAGGATTTGGTATACTATCTATCACGGCTACGAAATGTCCTACCAAGAACAGCTGACGCTAGCACAGAAGTTCTCACCTCAGTTCTATTTCCATGAAGACGAGATTTGGCGTCCCCGTGATATCCGTGATTTGCTTGAGAATTCCGTCTTGGAGGACAACTGGGGCAATGTCGTGGACTCGTCACCCACTGCAGAGGATATTGCAGAATTCACCAGTGGGAGCTATTACTTGAACCTGGATGACTCCTATCACTCTCAAGACTCTTCCACCTATGGCTCCAAAGTCTACGCGCATGTATTCACAGCCTACAGAGAATCTATAGTGGTCCAATACTGGTTCTGCTATATCTACAACGATGGCATCAACAACCATGAAGGCGATTGGGAGATGATCCAACTGATACTGCCGACCAGAGGCACTTCGGATGTGGAAAGTCTAGTCCCCTATGCTGCTGGTTACTCATGGCACTACTACATGAAGAGAAGTGGCTGGAGCTC
>JBHLOD010000020.1:0-9691 GCA_048940825.1 Promethearchaeota archaeon
AAGGATAGGAGAAACAGAAGATTGCAATTGTTTGATCCGTATTGGGGTTGGGTGACCCTCATTGGGTTCCTCTTCCTGTTTGTATTGATGTTCGTTGCGAGCGGTATCAAGGTCCTGAAAGAGTGGGAGCGCATTGCCATTCTACGACTTGGTAAGTTCAGAGGTGTCAAGGGCCCTGGGATAACTTGGGTTACGCCGATACTCGACAAGATCGCAATGAAGGTTTCATTGAGGCTACTGACTTACGCTTTCAAGACTGAGAGGTCTCTGACGAAAGACAATGTACCGGTTGTTGTTGACGCGGTCATGTATTTCCGAGTCATAGACCCTGAGAAAGCTATTCTCAGTGTTGAGAGATATGCGATAGCTGTTGAGCTCGCGGCGCAGACCACGCTTCGAGAGACAATCGGGAAGGTCACGCTTGATGAGGTTCTTTCTGAGAGGGACAATATCGCCGCACATCTCCAAGAACTAATAGATGAGAAGACAGAGCACTGGGGGGTCAAGGTCACTTCAGTCGAGATACGCGATGTGGTGATTCCAGCAGCTCTCCAAGACGCGATGAGCAGAGAGGCTCAAGCTGAGAGAGAACGCAGAGCTAGAAAGACTCTGGCAACAGCTGAACTCGAGGCTGCAGAGAATATGCTCAAGGCAGCCAGAATGTATGAGGAGTCCCAAACAGGATACAACTTGAGAACTTGGAACATCATGCAGGAGATCTCAAAGAACGCCAACCTGATCATCATGATTCCGACGAATCTCCCCGAAGTTGGGACTGTTGTGGGTACGGCCGCTGCCCTCTCAGCCGGAACGGGCGGACTGAAAGTTCCCAAAGACAGAGGAAGCCCAGAGTAGACTCTGGAGGGATTGAAGGAGGTAGGACCAGTGGATGCGTGGATTAAGGTCTTCGTAGTACTGATGATGATGTCACTACTGAGTGTCCTTGTAGGATACGTGTTCTTCGATCCATATGTCGGCCTGATTCTAATAGCAATCGTGCTAACTCTAATGGTGGTGGCAGTGGAGCCTGCGAGCGGAAAGGCGATGGCGCAGGTCGTTGTACCGATCATCTTAATCCTGTTCGCCATGCAGGTATTCCTGTCACCCGGCTACTCATTCGATGTCCTGCAGCTCATCGTGGTTGCAGGCGTACTCTTCCTGATGCTAGCAATTTTCACCGGAGGAGGAAACTTCGTAGACGGTGGTTTCATAGACGCGAAGGTGTCCATGAAGCTCTTCCCATTCTATGGGGCTGCTATACTCATTTCTGCGTGGATTGACCCAACGAGAACCACGACGGTGTACATAATGATTGGAACCGTTATGGGGTTGATGGCGCTCTATGCGGTCTTCTTGCGGGGCTATGATGATTGGCCTAGCTTCTCCGAGTACGGGAAGAAACACGATGTCGTGGCCATTACTGACATCAATCCAAATGGTAAGGTGAAGGCCGGGGCTGAGATCTGGTGGGCCAAAGCACGTGGACCACCAATACGTGAAGGAGAGAGGGTAGCGGTAGTAGCCATCACAGGCTTGACTATGGTTGTTGACCGCGAGGGAAGTGACCAGCCGCCTCAGCAGTGAGCGGTCCGAAGGAGCCGGACTTCGCCGGCCCTTCACTTTCTATTCTTGAGTTCCTGAAGTAGGACCCACACAAGCGAGAGTCCCAAGATGAATCCAGGAATGGTCGTTATCCCCCATTCAATCTGGAAGACTTCTGGCATGAGAACTGGGTCATGTGGATAGACGGGAAACAGAATGAACGCGATCATGTTCCATGCAAAGTGAAAGGCAATAGGTACCCAAAGTCTGTTCCCGGAAAGATAGTAGCTCATACCCAGAACGACTCCACCTAGAAACAGATTGAAGTTGAAGATGAGTATCAGATGCCATGAAACTGTGCCCAGGGGTAGCCACCAACCAAAGTGTAGAACGGCGAACCAAATTGAGGTCAACAGTATTGCGACGTTGCGGCTGGATAGACGCTCTATACGTGGCATAAGGTATCCGCGATAGCTTAGTTCCTCAAACAAGGCGACTGGCACTGTAATCATGATTTCAGTCGCGATGAGGTCGGCATCAATGTCAGCAGCTGGTCGTAGAGACCCTCCGAAGTACATCGCAATGAAGTAGACAAGAAGTGCTCCAACACTTCCCGCAACTAGGCCTACTATAATATGAGATGTAGTTCTCTTCTCAAACTGAATACCCAGTCCTGTGATGTCACCACCGTCTTCCCATCTCAAGAAGGCAACCAAGGCGACATACATCAGGATATATGTTCCAAAGAACACCCCGGTGCCAACCAGCGCACGCGATGTTGGATCCATTGAAGCCGTCAGAGCAGATGTCAGCTCACTCAAGGAGAAGACCACTAGAAGGACCAGGGCGAAGCTAAGAGCTCTCAACCGGTCCGCGCCGTCATTTTGCACCATTGCCGCTCCCGATAAAGGGCACAACATTTCACGCCTAAATCTCATCCGGTCAGTCCGAGAGAGAGAATACACACACGAAAAGGGTATACATATTGCGAAGTTTAATATCAGAGAGTGGGAATCGAACGTTAGTCTGAAAAGATGACTCTACATACGGCCATCACAGAGTATCTCCAGATGTGTTTGGCTATTGACCCACGGAGGATCTCCCATGTCTGAAACTAGGCGCCTGCTACTGGAGTTCGAAACTGAAGAGGTCGGGATTCGTGCACAGAAAAGCCAGAAGGTGAGAACGGCACTTGTTTCTGCGTTCTCGGATGCTTCAGACGTGGTAAGAGAGAGGGCGCTTCTAGCGTCTATGGATATCGGAGACCCAACGATTGTGGTTGATCTCGCCAAGGCTATGAATGACGAGGAAGAGAGTGTTAGAATCGCCTGCGCTCAAGCACTTGCGTTCTACCATCAACCGAGAACAATCCCAGAACTTCTACGAGGACTCAATGACGACAACACGTGGGTCAGGTCGCACTGTGCAGCGGGACTCTCAAAGCTCTTGAGAGGGCCGATATGGGCGAGACTCTCCGCAGAGGATATCGAGCAGCTTGTTTCGAACTTCCCGGATCTCCCGGAGGACAAGATCCGGAGGCATTTGGCTGGAATCAATCTGAGCTCTGAGGGCATTGACAGATTTCTGAACTGGCGTTCGCAAGAATTCAACATAGAGATTGATGTTTCTAACTTTGTACGAGAGCTTGAGGAAACGCCGATAGTGCTTCCAGGGGCTGAAACAGTTGCGGCGGCGCCCGTTGAGGAGGAGGCTCCCCGAAAGACACCAGGCATATCAGCTGAAGTTCAAGAAATCCTGAGCGAAGTTCCAGACGAACTCAAAGAGACTCTCCCAGAAGAAGACCTGAGGAGACTCACTCCTGAAACCGCCAGAGAGCTTGTTGACTCTCTGAAAGCATCATTCAAGGTCGAAGTGAAGCCTAAGCCAAAGAAGAAGGCAGTCAAAGTTAGGAAAGTGAAGAAGGTTCGTAGGAAGAAAGGAGCACCCTCGAGACAGGATCTCATTGAGAGAATTCCTAGTGAGGTCCGCGAATCAGTATCAGATGATGTGCTCCAAGGTCTGTCCTACGAAGAACTGGAGGCCCTAGTAGCATCTACCATGGAAGCGGCGATTCCCAGGGTAGAGGCCGAGAAGGAACCAGAGGAAGAAACCGTTGCAGTCGAGGCAGAGGTATCCGTAGATGAGAAACGCCTCAAGGAGTACACAGGGAGATTCGGAGAAGAGAAAGCACAACTGCTCGTGACCATCCCTGAGGACATGTTAGTGGGCATTCCTAAGGAGCAGATTGAGGAAATGGACTTGGAAACACTCAAGGCCCTGCTTCAAGCTCTAGAGCCCACGTAAACGAATCAACTCGCACCCCGAATCACTATTGCAAACTCACTTGCCAGCTTTCCATACCATTCCAGAAGGTCTCGCATATTGTCAACATGACGATAGTTGCCGTTACCATAGTGTGCCATCGCCAGCATGAGCTCTTCATCTATCTCACTACGTTCTCCGAGGCCAATGCAGTAGATGACAAGCCGTCCTCGGTCGGTGAACCGTTCCTTTAACACTTTCAACGGAGGAGGTCCTGATGTTGTCATGCCATCTGTGAGCATGATGAGCATCGTGGGCTTGTCTGGGTCGCCAAAGGCCAGCATTATGTCGTGCGCCTTTGCCAACGCAGTCCCCATATCTGTTAGAGTCCCACCTTCCTCTACCTTGTCAACAACATGAGTACTGATGATCTGAAGTCCGAGGGCTTTCTCTCTTCCAGTGCACTCGACAAAAGGCTGGACATCACCAGTATCAGAATTCAAGAACGTCATCTCCGTGACTTCTTTCTCGAACGTGATGACTCCGACCTTCTCGCCATATCCTCGCCCTACCTTCTCTGCAAGATACAATAAGACGGCCATGGCTGCAGCTTCTGCCCTACTGACGTTCTTCCCCTCTTCAAATCTATCAAGGAAGGCTTGTACTTCAGGATTGTCACCGGCCAGGTCCTTGAGACCCTCTCTCGCGTGGGCGATATCTTGTACAGGTACATCGTTTGTCTTCATCGACCCGCTGGTATCCACGCATAATACTGCGTTGAAGGGTGTGGCAATTCCAATGGTCTTGAACTGATAGCCGGTCTTTTCCTTTAGCGCCTCGAACGCGAGCTTTGCGAACATCCGTCCTGAGAGTGATGGTCGCGTCGCCATTATCTCAACTTTAGCTGTCAACTCAGGCCAGTTGAATGACATGCCGGGATAGACTAGCCTGCCTCCAATCAGCTTCTCAAGTGATTTGACATTCTCGGCTGCACGTGACACCAGATCCTCGGTGTTGGCATCCTCTGAAAGAGGTTTCAAGCCGAACTCGACATACTCCAGTGCGGTCATGTCCTCGTCATAAAGAGAAACCTCGATTCCAGTGTCACCGTCCATCAACAACGAAGCCTCAAGGACAAGAGTATCAACGATTATCTTGTCAGCAGGAACCTCATCTTGGACACGAACCTGAGCGGCACCCCAAAATGACGACTGGGGATCCTCAAAGACCACAATTGAACCTAGTTCAGCGTTTAGGGTCTTTGCAGTCTTCGGATTAAGGACTGCATATCCTCTCAGGTCTCCGCCGTCTTCGATCTCTAGTGTCACAGATTTAGTGATGGCGTTCTCCTCCACTTGTCTGTTGTAACAAAACTCCTCCAGATTCATTATAAAGAATTGTGCGGGCCTCTGCTCAGGTCAGCATATCGAGGACACTCGCGGCCAGTTCCTGCGGTGTTCGCATGGTTCTGGAGTCCTCGCGTATCTTCTCACTCAGCTCCCGGCCAATCTTCTGAACGGCAAACTCGGTTGTATCAAGAACGAGAGTGCCCTTGGTTCCAAGGACTGTGCAGCTAAGTAGCCCTCCGGGGTTCATCCTTATCCAGACATGGAATTCGTTGCCACTATCTTTGGGATGGAGAGTCATGACATAGGAGTCAAGATGAATCCCGTTGTATCCTCCTCTTTCAACTGACTGGACTTTGGGCCAAGTGTGTCGGGGAGGTATCATGAAATCCAGAGACGACATATCCCAGCCGTTGCTGAGCAACGATAGTATGGAGTCCTCAAGCTTCTCAGTAACAGCTCGCTCACACTTTTCGTAGACTACTGTCCTTGGCTGGCGTTTGATTCCTCCATCTGTTCTGAACGGAGTCTGTGCGAGGGTCAGTGCATTTCCACCTAGTATTCTCTGTATGTCACCAAGAGTGCCATGGAACTCTCTAGAAATGAGATGAAGGATCAATTCAGCAGCCTGAACTGACAGGAAGCTGTAGTCAGTGCCAAAGAGAAGCTTCTCCGACCATTGGACACTAGGCGAGTCCATTCTCTCGCGAGCCATCTGGAACAGAATCGGAACATCCTTGCCGTGGAGTGTCGATGTTTCACCGAAGAAGACAGGGTCTCTGAGTACTTCGTAAAGACGAGGATCTCCCGGACTCATGGCACAATGGGCCAGAATAATACTCAATCCAGTCAAGGCGTTCCTGTACTTCTTTGATTCTCTCATTGAGTTGACTAGGTTTTGGATCCGGAGAACAGTCCGCGTATTCCTTGTATCCATGATTACTGGAATCCCAAGGTCTCCGGCACATTTCATGATCTTCCTCATGTAGTCTGAATCTATCTCATCAACGAAAAGCTGAGCAAGAGGGTGCAGCTTGAGACCTCGTAAGCCTAGCTCCACGACCGCTCTCATAATCTCCTTGACAGGTCTGTCTGGAGCGCCGCTCAGGAAGTCTTTTGGGTCCACTCTTCCGAAGCCAATGAGTCGAGATGAATGGGGAGCCCTTGTCGTCCATCCAGCGATTTTGTCGTTTGAAACACGGAAGGAGGGAACATCAGGAGACTCACTCTTTGAGTAGTCGTCGGTAAACGGGAACACTATTGTCCGATCAACCAACCAACCGTGATTCATTCTTGCCCATTGTGGTCTGCTGGAAAACAACCGAAACGGCAGCTCTGGCGGAACCACCTCAATAGGTTCAAACAGAAGGAGGCCCTCTTCCAACTGATCCTTAACCATTCGCTGCAGCTCGAACCAGAGCAGAGCATAGAAGTCATACGCGCCTGACGGACTATTCCTGTGACCTTTCTCCTTTCCCATGTGATGATGAGCGTCGACAACATAGAACTTGTAGCGGTCGCCTCTCCTGATTCCCTGATCAGGTATGTCTTCAACTGCGCGTACTACTAACATTTGAGCAATGCTCCGGCCTCTGGACAGTGTCCCCAAGAGCGTGATAAACTATTGCTTGATTGTCTCCGGCGTTTGGAGGAAATCTGCATCATGCATATAACATCTAGTGATGAATCAAAGAACAGGTTGAGTCAGGAAGCACAGAATCATGCTTGTTGTCGAAGATACTACGACCAACGAGTTACGGCGGTTCTACATCCTTGATGCTATGCTCCAACTTGGAGTAGTCCAAGCAGGGACTCAATCTGCCGTCTTCGACCCAGCCAGAGCCGTTTCATATTACGGGATGGTGGAGAGTCGATTGCACGACTACTCCGTCAAATACCCAGAGGCATTTGGATTCTTGCCTCGCAGAGCTTACGAGCACCTCAAGAAGCCCCCATTGATGAGCGAGCTCTATCAGGATTCCTCCACAACAACTGATTCAGAGTGGTTCGTAGATGCATTCATGATCAGACCACTCTTCGGTATTTCAGGAACGCCGCTACCAGTTGGACAGCAGACAGACAACATCACATTCATTGAAGAGTTGGCAATGACCCCTCCATTCAGCTCAAGACTTTACAGAACGCAAGACATGCGGTACGGTCATAGGAGCGATTCTGGTTGGGCATGCAATTTGCTCGCTTCCGATCTTGAGACCTCTCTCAAGGGTGCAAACAGGACTGACCTTCTATGGTATCTCAAGTCCGGCTTGCCCATATTTGTTGAACTAGAAGAGAAGAGTGACCTTGATAGTGTGGTTAAATGGGTAGTCTTCCTGAAGGAGGCTGGAATGGGTCTGCCTTCCCTTGTATTCTCCGCAAGGAACCATAGGGAATGGGGGAAGGACATTGTTCGAATCCTTGATATCCCAGACTCACGTATCCTTACGGCTGGGGCAACAATCTCTTCCATCACTACCATTTCCAGGTATCTGCGAAAAGTGACAACCGACTCCACTTGGTCCTCAAGATTGGTGTTCGCAAGCTCTTACCCAGAAACCCAGGTAGGCGATAGCATATCGGAACTTCTGAGCCTTTTGCTCAGTAGGAGCTTCGGGGCTGAAGCCGATGACATACAGAGAATTCTCGGGGGCAACATGCTTTCAATGCTCCCCACAAGACCACCATATCTGCAATACGTAATGAACAACTCGACTGTGGTCGCTGAGGGGCTCCTTGGAAAGGCATCATTGAGTGAATTCGCCAGGGTCTTACGCATCCTTGCGGCACGTAGATTGCAGATTGTTGAATCATTCGATTACATGCTGTCTAGAGATGGAGGAGTTGTTCACTTTGATGATGCAGTTATGACAGTTCGAGACCCGCGAGAGCCGTCCGGAAATGCAATTGCTCTGCTCAGAGAAAGGGATGGATCGTTTCGAGTATCAGGATGGCGAGATACTTTCACAGAAACAATAACAAGAAGGCGAGCTGACCTGTTCAGCACGCTGGTTCGGGCGGCAACAGGTTCAGAAGGACCCATACTAGATTCTCCATCTCATTTGAACCGATTCAACTATGCACTCCTCGATTGTCTGAAGGTGAGGAACCCACAGGAAATACTGTCCGCCCTACACTTCAGGCTTCAAGTTGCAGAGGGCCCGAAAGGCATCATCAGGATGTCCGAGGCAGACATGAGAGCTGCAGGCGTCAGCGAGGGAGAGCTAATGCTCGTGCTGGAGGCTGGAACAGGGCAATGGTGGGCGGCCCAAACAGGACTTGACGAGAATCTTTCAGACCGTACAATTGGAGTGTCAAAGGAGGATGCCGCTTTCCTAGGTTTGCGCGAGTCGTCCGTAGTAGATCTTGTGAAGAGTGACGGGGGTATAACTGATCTCGAAAGGGCCGTATTTGCACTAGACTCTGCAGCACCGGGGTCCATGGCCGAGTTGGTGTCGTATGCCCATCTTCACGGTGATGATATGAGGGTGTTGCTTGAGGGGCAGGTCGTCGGCAAAGGTACACGGTTGTGGTTTGGCGGCCGAAACACTGGGAATAGCATGACTCTTGTTTACACGGTACCGTCCCTTGGACCCGACGAGCTGGCGAGGTTGCCTAAGAGGGACATAGGGTTCCGACCTTCTCAGATGTTCAGACCCATCAACATCGTTCTGTGTGTTTCCACAGGTGCTTCGATGGGAATACGGGATATTCAGCTCAAGACTCTCCAGTCTACACGTACGAGACTGAGACCGTTTGTTAGTATAGTTCCGGAGTCAACCGAGTTTCTCTCAGGGTTAGGGAGCAAATCTTCCAGAATAGAGATAGCTATTCTGGCGGCCATGCACACAATACAGAATCTCTCGACAAACAGGAATGATGGAGAGTTTGGGATCGTCGCAATCTCAGAGAATCCCTCGAAATTCTCAATCCAGAAAGGAGAAACGATAAGGACTAGTGTTCAGTTCTCCACTGAGCTCTCCTCTGACGAGGTCCTTGTGTCAATGATCTATTCTCTATTGGATACTGTGGCGGATGTAGGTGGCGAGTCAAATGTTTCGGGGGCATTTCGGTCCATCGTAGAGTACTTGGAGGACTTCGGGCCAGAGATTCCAACACTTGCTCTAGTCTTCACTACGGACATTGACAAGGAGTTAGATGCCGCTCGACCTTTCTTGGAGGCCTTGGCTTCAAAGGAACGATACCAAATCGAGTTGTTTCAGCTTGGTGAAGGGGCAGTAGAAACCCCTGCCGCGGCTCAGCTAGAAGGAATCAGACTAAGACTTCACAGCATAGACCAATTCTCTTCAGATGCTTTCGAAGGCCTATTGGCTGAAGCAATTGAGAACCTGACATCTACGACGTATGACACTAGCCACTCTGGCGAGCCTTGAGGTTCTCAATGGTCGTTATTCTCTTCTCTAGGACGTCCGTTTCAAGCTCGACCTGTTCAAGCATTCTCGCGAGAATCTCTATCTGATTAAGCAAGGACTGGAGTTTCGTGGACTCTGCCTCTTTTTCTGTCCGGTTGAGCAATGAGCCTT
>JBHLOD010000021.1:0-9668 GCA_048940825.1 Promethearchaeota archaeon
GTTGTATATCGGATTCCAAGCGTTCCAAGGTGCTGAATCATGATTGCCGCTATGCTCTTCAGACCGGACTTTGAAGCGATCACCTTGACCACATAGCAGGGACGATTCATCTTGCCATAGGCCGGTATCATCACGACATCGTACGCTAGCCCTTCCAACAAGAGCGTGTCAAAGAGAGCACCCATGCTTTCTCCGTCTATATCATCCACTACCGTTTCGATTACGACGACGTCGTCAGCGACCCAGTTATCAATCATTTCGGCGCGGGCCTCCTTTTCCTTAGATGGTTTCTTGTCCTTCTTCGCGGGCTTCTTCTTCGGGGGTGCCTTCTTCTTGGGAGGTTTCTTCGCAGGCGTAGGTTCTTCTTCGAGCTCCTCAGCAAACTCGCCCACGATTATTCTCATAGTATTGGGAACATCACCCAGGTCTCGAGAACCGAAAGCCACACCCTGTTGTTTCACCACAAAGTCATCGGCAGATTCAACATACTCGGTTGCGAGAGTTACGAGAAGTGCTGCACCAGTTGGAGTCAACATTTCTGTTTCTGCAGCACCCATAATGAATGGAACATCATTGGCAACCAGAATCTCAGCAACGGCGGGCGCGGGCACTTCGACAGTGCCATGCTCAGTTTCGATTGTACCGCTTCCGACAGCCACGTGAGTAGCCACGAAATTGGTGTCTACCAGCAGTCCAGCCTTCTCCAATAGGTAAGCGGTACCAACTAGATCGAGTATCGTGTCAACTGATCCAGTTTCACGGAGCTGAAGCTTGGAAACAGGAGTTTCGTGGGCACGAGACTCAGCTTGCAGTATTTCATCTAGAGCCGTCAGCGCTATCTCAGTCGCCTCAGATGAGAGCTCTAGTTCCTCTGATACAGTAGATACCATCTCTTTGAGAGTCTTCGGATCAAAACGAATGTCAGTATCACACGTAATCTCAAGGCGAATTCCGGCGACATCTTCCTCACTCTTTGGAGAGAAACGCACTCTGATAGACGGGTCATATATCAACAGACTGGCTGCAACAGGAAGAAGCGCATCATCCTCACCTATTAGACTGACTAGCGCGGAAAGGAACATGTCTCCAGATGCTCCGGCAGTCTTGACATCTATGAGGACCTTCTGGCTCATGTCTTGATTCTCCGTTCTTGAATGGTATGCACAGCATAGTCCGCCACTGTGACTCACCCTACTCAAGTTGATAGAGTATCACACGGCGGATTGTTGCTATGGTTTTGCGGGCAGCCTAAATAATCTTGTCAGGACAAATGGTTGAGCTCAGCGGCGACACGATGTAGTCATTCTGCATCACCATGTAGACATCCCGCCTTTTGAAGACCTCTTCAATGAACGTGTTTTCTACATGGGTCAATCGCGCACGGTTTCCCTCGCCGCTGAGCCACTTGTCCTCCACTGCTCAAATATTGCCATGTACATGCACTCAGCAGGAACTATCCACATGTGAGAAGAGTCAAAGGAGCCGTCAACAAACTCAACAGGAGCATCTCGTACCAGTGCGGCCGGTGTGGACTCGTCAGACTCCCCCATTACCGCTGTACATGCGGAAGCAAGATTGTCAGCAATAGCCCTTCGAGTCACTCTCAGCTCATTTCCAAACAGGTCTTCTCTCCCACGATCATCAGCCACAGGTTTGAACCCTGCCACACCGAGTGCCATGCCAATGTTACCGAGTCTGAGGGGCTGAGTCCTGCTGTCGATTATCAGAACTCCAATCTCCTTTCCGAGACGAGTCTTGACTTCTCGTCTAAGCCTTTCAGCACTTGCACGCGAGTTCACGGGTAGGAGTGAGGCGGAGTCTGAAGGCACATTGGACCTGTCGACTCCTGCATTCGCCATGAGTGTATTGTTCTTTATAGTAAGAAGCACATGTGGGATTCCTCCCAGTATCTCATCGGCTTCCTCAATAACAAGCTGAGCAACCTCAGGTAAGAGATCGAATTGCCCTGAGAGCTCATAGGCCTTTGATGATGCTACAACATCTGACAGCTTGACAACTCGCCCTTCCGTTGTACCAAGAGGGGTTTCAGCAACCGCCAGAATGTCTCCATCTTGAATCTCGATGCCTGCATTTTGCATTCCGTCTAGCAGAACATCAAGAAGATCATCGGTTGTTGTGATGGTTCGGGTCCTGATAGGAAGAACGAGCAATGCTCTCACCGAGTGCGAAGCTGCGTCAACACCAAATAAAGCCTCACCACGAGACAATCTGTAGTGTTCTGATCTATGGGCTAGATTGATTCTCCAACATCATCTCTCTGCAGCTTCATGCGCGCCCCCATGACACACTTGTCACCCTTTCTCCCGCCCATTGGATTGTGTCTTGTGCCCATCGAGTTCATGCACCTAGCTGCAACTGCTGCACCCATCGCCAGTCCGTCCTCTACAAACAGAAGTTGATGAGAGTCAATCCATCTCGATCCGTCGACCAAGCGTAGTGATTCGTTGATTAATTGGGGCTTGCTTCCAGTTGTAATCGACCTCCCGGTGAGGCCAAGGGTGGTTTCTTCCGAAACAATACCCTCTGATTCAGCCACAGTCAATAGACTCTGGACAATTCCGGCTTGGATGTGGTCGATTGTGTCAAATAGTGCTTCTACACCGCCATTTCTCACAATCTCTGCTCCCAGCTGCTCCAGAGATTTCAAGTCAGAACCATCGGTTCCGACATCCACGCCAATGAGAATCACGTTTGACTCGTCCGCGGCCTTCATGTTCACGGGAACAGTACCGAATCTCGAAACGTTACTCGGGACTCTTTCGACGCGGATGAGAGAACTAGCTCTTTCAAGCCATTCTTCATTGACGGCTCCGTCAAGTTTCGATGGGGTGGCGGCAAGGTCCAAAACACACCCTGTGGTCGAGTCAACCAAGCCAGAACCTTTTGCTAGAGCGTCCGGAATTGCGCCTGCAAGACCGGCGAATGAGGCGACGGTATTTGCATAAGGATAGCTATCATCCGTCACTCGTCCGGCAAGAGTTGTACCAAAATCGAGCGTCATGACAGGGTTACGGAAATCCACCTCAGTCAGCTTGGCGGCACCCTTCATTCCTGCCGTTACAAGTTCACCCTCCATCTCGTTAGCCACGACCTCTGTGCTTGCAGGAGGCAGAGAACTAGCCACGGCTCCATCAAAGTACACCTTCTTCAACCAAGTGAAACTACGTAGATCCGAGGGAAGATTATCGGGCGAGAGCGATGCGGTCATCTTCCTCGGTGGGACCCCGGCCAGCAGACATCCTTCAGCCAGAGCCTTCACCATCTTCCCTACCTCCTCTGGGGATGCAAAGCCTGCAGTGACACCGGTCGACCGGACTACGAAGTGGAGGTCTCGTTCAATGTCCACACGCGAGCGACTGAGGGCTGTGGTGAGAACATCACCAACAAGCTCGCTAACTGACTGCTGAGTCAGTGCCGTTCCACTTAGAGTATAACCAAAGGTAGTCTCTCCTCTCTTTGGAGATCGTACATCCCGAGTCAGGCGAATCTCCTTGTCAATCAGGAATATCTCCGCGGTCTGCAGGTTGGTTGTCATCAGGATGCATTTTGTAGTAGTATTGCCCAGCTCCACAGAAGCGACAGTGTAGAACGGTTTCATTCTAAGAGAGGAGACCCCAATAGTGCGAGGTTGAATGGTCAGTCTTAGTCGGGGCATCTCGTCACCATCTTAGAGGAGCTTCTTGAAGGGATGATTCTCAGCAGGTTCCAAGCCGATCTCAAGGCGGGCTGATTCTGCAGAGAATACATCACCCATCGCGACTGCAGGAAAGACAATGCCTGCGTTCTCGATGGGGCCATAAAGTAGGAAGTTCGCACCTACAGACTGAACTAGTAGATTAGATGCGACATCGCAGACCTTGAAGGCATCTCTGTTGGTCTTTCTGTATTTACGAAGCCAAGTCCAAGATGATGGAGCATTATGAATTCCTGAACCAACGGGGTGTCCATAGATTGTCTTGGCCACGAAAGTGAAGGACGCCGCAGACCCAGCACCAGCCCCCATGGCTGTGATTGCGGTATCAATCAACGGCTTGGTCACGCCGATATCCTCACAAAGACTGAGAAGCCCAACATCAAATGCCGCGGTCCCGGACTCAAGAACTGCCCTTCGACCGGCAACTGACGGATCCTGTGGATTGAAGGCCAGAACTATCGCGCATTCATGGCGAATGTCGCGAAGCGCCTCAATCTCATCATTCGATGCTGCAACGTTTATGGAGTTGTAGACTGCTCTATCGATAATCCCCACTTCTTCTGCGTATCGCAGACCTGTAATCCTCACATCTGACTGCGTGGAGTCTATCAGGAAAGGAGCATCAGTCAATGCGGTGACAAAGTCTAGGTACTTCTCCATGGCTGTGTCGGACTCGGAGAAGACCTGAATCATCGCTGGGTTCCCAGTGGTGTCAGCCATACTATCCTGCACAGTAATGATGTCCTCCGCAGTCTTCTTGTCGATATCCCCGGTGGCGGCATCTTTCACAATCTTATGACCACTATAGAAGATAGTCCCCGCGAGCACTGTAGGGTTTTCCCCTAGATTGCCTCCAACCTTGACTCCACCAACGTTGTAGATGTATTGCTCCTTCTCAAAGAAGAACATCTCACTTCAACTCCGTTCCTACATTTACTGTTCCTGGTTCCGCATCTCTTGCCTCAGCTCCCACAAATGTGGGATGTACAGAGATGATTGCGCGGGCTTCATTTCTCGCCACGATTGAAGATGTTGGGTCTAGTGATACGCCATACTCGGGCAAGAGAGAAACTGATGCTCTAAGACCTACGGAAGTTGCGGGCCTCGATGCTGCGGCAAAGTCAATCCAAATGGCTTCCTCTGGGTACAACCCTGGATTCCTTGCGTTAAGCTCAAGCACTTTTCCAGCGATGTCATTGGGCCTTGAGTTGTTCATCATGTCTACGAACTCTATCTGACTACGGAATCTATCCACAGCCTCCGCCGGTATGTTCTCGATGTATGGTATTGCACCTGGGGCATCTACTATCTTCCGTGTGTCCGGGTCAACGCCTTGCTCGTAAAGGCACCTTAGAGAGGATCCAGTGAGGTGTCCCGGCACTTCTGGTCCTGCTAGAATCAGAAATCGTACTGAACTGTTAGAGATGACGTTGACTATGACGCGTTCGATACCAATGTTTTCCGTCTTGCAGGTGCCGATGATTGCGTAGTCTGCATCAATACGAATCTTCTTTCCCAAGGTGCAGACTGCCACACAGCCAGAGGAGTCCCCGACTTCGAAGTCTCCGGGGATTGGCGGCCATTTCATCTTGTTCCCGGACATAGTAACCAATCCCTATTCTTTGGAAACAGGCTCAAATAGCATCCTATCAATCCCGAGTGCCTGACCTGCCTCCGTAGCTGCTGAGTAAATAGCATTGGAAATGAGAGCTACAGCTGCGAACACCTCTTTGGTTCTCATCATTGATCCATACATCAGGCAGTCTGTGGCAAAGAGTTGTGCGGCAACTGTCGAGGCTACAACCGCAGAGAGATAGGTCGGCTCATCACCGAGTACTCCTTCTTTGATGAAGCTCCAAGAAGACGGAGCATTGTGAGGAGCAAGACATGTGGGGAGACCGATTTCCGATTTGACTGCAAGTGTAGTCCGGAACTCAAGGCCGAATCCAGCTCCTACTGGCATAGTTGCAGGATCCACGGCCATCTTGTTTATTCCAAGACGCTCGGCTTCAGACACCATCTCCCTGATTGTATCCATCCGTTCATTCAACGGCACGCTCTTGGGTGACCAGCCAAGCACAATTGCATTGCTGAGTGAGCTTGCCTTCAGGATTTCCTTCTCATCCTCTTTGAGAGCCATGTTAACGGAGTTGTAGATGGCACGGTCGCCAAGACCAGATTCATCGCAAAACTGGATTGCACTTGTTCGTGTCTTGGCCGATGTAGATTCAAAGATGAAAGGCCCATCAAAGTTCTCAACCAACCACTGCAGATGGCGGTTCATTGCCGTAGGAGATCTACCAAACACTTGGATTATGAGAGGATGTCCGGTTTGCTCCGACATACTGATTCCGCTTTCAATCCATTCCTTGGCCAGGCTCTTGTCGAATATGCCCTGCTTTGTGTCCTCAACAATTGGCTGCCCAGCGAAGAATAGACCTCCTACAAGGACCGTCGGGTTCTCGCCTGGCTGACCGCCTATTGTGACGCCTCCGAAATCGAACGATTTCTGTTCCTTCTTGAAGACAAACATCGTCTTTCATCCTCTTGTTGGTCTTGGGTGGAGTCTGGAACGCTCCACTGTCTGTAGAATGCTCTCGTACCATCCAATACCCATTATGTGAATTCCGTCCACTCCCTTTAGGCTGCGAATCTCATCTACAGTTTCTGCTGCAATGAGAAGTCCCTCAGCTCTGCCTGCATTCAGGAGTTCTTCATCCGCCAGACCCTCTTCAGCATCACGGAGTCGGGCAATGATTGCGTCAGATATCTGAATACCAGGAACCTGTGCGTTCATGTTTTCTGCCATCTCAGACCCCTGTAGAGGTACTATTCCTGCAAGCACTCTCAAATCAAGATTCTCTATCTTCTCCATGAAGTTACGGAACCGCTCGACTCCGTACACTGCCTGAGTCTGGAAGAACTGAGCACCCGCATCGCGCTTTTGTTCAATCCTACGGATTTCCTCGTCCATTGACTGTGCGTACGGATTGAAAGTGGATCCCAGGAAGAAGGACGGAGAACCTGCGATTTCCTCTCCCTCGGAGTTCGTACCTTTCATCAGCGTGGTGGCTAGCCCTAGACCTCCTACTGAGTCCATCTCTGGTACTATAGCTGACTGCCCCTCAATCATCGCAACGGCTTCATCACCGGTGATGAACAGCAGGTTTCGGATTCCAAGTGCAGACGCACCGAAGAGCTCGCTTTGGAGCAACATCTCACTCCGACTGCGAGTCGCTATATGCATTATCGGCTCAACACCCGCATCTATTATGAGACGAGCGCAGGCCATGCTACTCATCCGTGGGACGCCCAGAGGATTATCTGTGACGTTTATCGCATCGCAGTGATTCCTGATCATTTCAACTCGCTCAGCCACCAGAGATGCATCAGACCCTTGAGGCGGCCCGACTTCTGCTGTCACCACAAAATGGCCGCGATCCAGTAGTTCCCTGAGGTGAGTCTTTGGAAGCATGAGAATCTCTCATTCATTCAACGTGTTGAATGGCGGACACCTCTGGGTCCAACTTAATCTCTTTGGTCCGATGTGCTATTCGAGTTTCCTGAGAGAACCGACTGGAAGCTCACTCTCGAGTTTCCGTACCATCTCTGCGCTGAGGATAGCCTCTACTTGAACCGTTGCACCAGCGAAGTCCTGATTCCGAACTGACGACATGTCGTGCAGCTGGGACACAAGTGACATCGTTTCGTCATTGTAGGGTAGTATGAGAAGATATCGTGTCAGCGAAGGCAGGTTGGAGTCGATGACTTTCACCAATTCTTGTAGGTTGGTGTTCTTCAAGGCGGATATTGGTACACCGCGAAGTGATTCGTCATTGACGATTTCAAGTCGTTCTTGAATCTCTCCTTCTTCCAAGAGATCAATCTTGTTGACTGCAACAACCGAGGAGATGCCGTTGACTCCAATTTGCGTGAAGGTGTCTAGGCAAGTATCCAGTTTGCGCCGCATCTCTGCAAGAGAATCGCTACCGTCAACGACGAGAACGATGACATCTGCCTCTCCGATTTCCATCAATGTCGTATTGAATGCCTGAAGAAGTGACCTAGGCAGGTCACTGATGAACCCGACAGAATCTGTGAGGACAACCTTACGACCCTCCAGGGGCAACTCTGTGGACTTTGTTGACAGAGTAGTGAAGAGCTTGTCTGCCACCTCCACTTCTGAGCCTGTCAGCGCTCTATGGAGGGTGCTCTTACCCGCATTCGTGTAGCCTGCCAATGTGACCTCGAGGAAGCCCTTCTTTGACCTTTTCCTCTTCTTGAGCCCTTGCGCCTTGGATATGGAATCCAGCTTGTCCTGGATGACAGCAATTCGCTTTCGAATCTGATGAATACGGAGGTTTAGAAGGTCTTCACCGGCGCCGATCTGCTCGGCAATAGGTCTGTCCCCAGTATGTTCTTTCTGGAGACGCATTCTGATCTGATGGCGTTCGAACGGTAGTTCATACCTCAAGCGAGCTTGCTCAATTTGGAGCTTGGCCTGTGGCGTCCGAGCCTGTCTATCGAATATCTCAAGAATCAGCTGTGTTCTGTCGCGGACCTCAACTTCCCAACGTTCCATCAAACGGAAGACCTGTCCAGATGTAAGACGCGGCGAGAAGAGCACAACATCAGGCTGGTTGATTTCAATCCACGTGGCGATCTCCTCGACCTTTCCACTTCGGATGGCATAGCGTGCAGACGGAGTACTGACTATGTCATACGACTTTGCCACTGAATAGCCTGCTGTTAGGGCTAGAGCTTCGAACTCATCCAATAGGTTCGGCTCATTGTGAGCCCGCCTTTGAATTAGTAGCGCTCTTTCAACCGTCATTGTAGACTAGGCCTCGTGAATCAGTCTTAAAGCGTTGCATTGGTGGCATAGAGAAAGATTCTTGGGTACATATCGGTGGACACCAGAAGGTCGAAAGATGAGCAACTTCGAAGTACGTGCAAAGGATGGGCTAGCACGCGGAGGTAGGTTCACAACCAAACATGGCACTGTGAAGACCCCACTCTTGATGCCGGTTGTTCATCCGGGGAAGTCCGCAATCCGACCTACCGAGTTAGTAAGCGATTTCAGATTCCAAATGATAATCACCAACTCCTATATCATCAACTCGCATGATCGATTTAGGAACAAGGCACGTGGTGAAGGAGTCCACAGTCTCCTTGAGTTTGACGGCCCGGTTATGACTGATTCAGGCACTTTCCAGATGTACTTCCATGGCTTACCCGACGGAGAGATTGATCCCCTAGAGATAGTGAGGTTCCAGAGAGAGATAGGCTCGGACATAGGTACGATTCTCGATGCGTTCTCGGACCCCAAAGTCGGTAGGTCAAAGGTGGAGGAAGATGTCAAGATTTCTCTCGAACGCGCACGTGTATCACAGAATGAGAAGGGTGGCATGCTGCTTGCGGGAACAGTGCAGGGCGGTATCTATCCGGACCTAAGGGAGGCATCTGCAAAGGCTCTTGCCTCAATGGACTTCGATATCCATCCAATCGGGGGCTTAGTGCCACTAATGGAGAGCTACCGCTACGCTGACATCGTACGAGCCACCATAGCAGCAAAACAACATCTGCCTCTTGATAGACCAGTGCACCTCTTCGGTTGTGGCCATCCTATGTTCTTTGCCCAAGCAGCCTTTCTCGGTTGTGATTTCTTTGACTCGGCATCTTACGCGAAATTCGCAGAGTCAGACCGAATGTTGTTACCGTCCGGTACAGTTCACCTTGAGAATCTTAGTGAGCTACCATGTGAATGTCCGGTCTGTGCTTCTATGAATGCAGACGAGCTGAAGGATGCAGAACAGGATGATAGGACACTTCTCCTAATGAAACACAATCTCTACGTCAGCGCAGCCGAGATGAGAAGGGTCAGGCAGGCGATACAGGAGGGCAAGCTGTTCGAACTCACTGCAAATCGTGCTAGGGGTCACCCTGCGCTTCA
>JBHLOD010000022.1:0-2821 GCA_048940825.1 Promethearchaeota archaeon
CAATTGGCTCCAGAGTACCAACTGAACTGGCGATGGGTCGAAGAACAAATCAATAAGCTGTCGAACCAAGGCATCCTGATATTCCCGAAGCCATGGACTGTCAAGCTCGTTCCGGCAGCTGTAGCAGAAACTCAAGAACCGACTGCTACCATCGACGCTTCTATGGAGATTGTTGCTTTCCTTGAGGAGCTAGGTCGGAAGGCAAGTGTTGTAGAGATCATAGAACACTTCCAAAGTCAGGGCGTTTCGCAGAACTCGGTTGAGATGTCTTTGAACCGTCTTATGAAACGAGGACTACTTTATGAGCCATACCCCGGCATGGTTAGTCTGGTGTGACTATGCGATTGATTGAATAGCGATTGGTCTTTCAGAGATGTGATTTGCATGCCGATTGTGGAGCTTGTGGCAAAGAGAACCCTTCAGAGGAATCCAGACCTCGACCTCGAGGTCTTGGACCTCATCGTTCTGCTATGGCTCTACTCAAATCCCTACGATAGCAAGAGAAGACAGCTCAGCAGCATGAGAACTGTTTTGAAGATGACCGAAACCCTTCAGACCCCTGGGAAGGGGATAGAACTCACTGACGATGAGATTACACAGATTGTATTGGCAAGTCTGCAGAAGCTAAAGGGGAGAGGACTTGTCTACGTGAGATCTGCCGGTGTACACTTCATCAAGGCGACAATGACTGAACCCGGAATTGACTTGGTTGAGAGGTCTATTACCACACCTGTGCTGAAGCGTGTCACCGCCGAGTTCGGCGACAACCCTTGAATCATTGGTGGAAAAATGATTTGTTTCGGAATGTTTAAATTGGAAATTCTCAGGCGGACACCAGTCGCTCTTGCATGACGACTGTTTCAGAACCGATGGATTCAGTGCAGGCCTCTAGTTCTACGCGCAGAGTCTGCCTGCAGACGTGTGCCGGCGAGTTCTGGGGTGGTTGTTGAGCGTGAAACAGAAACTTGGCCCTTGAGAGTCAGGTCACTGTAGCTAGAGCACTGGAAGTGAGTCGATATGCCAACATATGGCTACTCAATCATAGGCGTTGATCCAGACAGGACCTCCGTTGCTAGCGGCCGCAACATGCGATGTTCACCCAAGCATTGTCGAGAAATCTGCAATGCCATACGGGGCCTCATGTTAGACAAGGCCATCGAACTCCTTGAGAATGTCATTGAAGAGAAGGCGTGGATTCCGTACAGACGCCACAAGGGGAAGAGAGGCCACCACGCAGGAGTGAAATGGGCTGCCGGAGGACATCCCGTCAAAGCGTCTCAGTACATCCTGAAGGTTCTGAGAAATGCAGAGGCCAATGCCGACAACAAGGGGCTTGACATAGATAGGCTCAGAATCATCCACGCGGCAACCAGCAGAGGACGCACTTACAAGAAGTATGTTGAGCGTGCATTCGGTAGAAGCACCCCTTACTTCGAAAACACGTCACACGTAGAAGTCGTATTGGAGGAAGTGATATAGAATGTCGGCGGTCAAGTACTTCATTGATCAGAACTCACGCAGACTCAAGATTGACGAGTTCTTGGCGCGAGAACTGAACTCCGCAGGATACGGCGGCGTTGAGATTCGCAAGATGCCGATGAAGACAGAGGTCGTTATTCATGCCTCTCGACCCGGTGTGGTCATTGGACGCAGAGGGTCAAAGATCAGGGAACTGACTGAGATTCTCGAGTCAGAGTTTGGCGTTCAAAACGTTCAGGTGGAAGTAAGTGAGATTGAGAATCCGTGGTTGAACGCCCAGGTCATGGCGTCACGACTGGCAAGACAACTTGAACGCGGCGTCCGATTCAGAAGAATGGCATACTGGATTCTCAGACGTGTGATGCGTGCAGGAGCATTGGGCTGCGAGATAATTGTAAAGGGGAAGCTCTCAAGCAGGAGAGCAAGATATCAGAAGTTCAAACAGGCCACCGTTGCCAAGACCGGGGAGCCCGCTGACCTTTTCGTGGATGAAGCAGATGACATAGCGATTCTGAAACCCGGGGTTATCGGTGTCAAGGTAAGAATCATGCGACCAGAAGCCAAGCTCCCAGGAGTGATAAACATCAAGCCGCCAAAGCCACGAAAAGTGGAAGAGCCTGATGTCCTCAAGAGAGTTGAAGAAGAAGAGGCTGTGATTGAGGAAGAGGCCAAGGAAGGGCTCGAGGGCATCACTGACATTGAGGAGCTTAGAGAGCTCGAGGAGCTAGACGGACTTGAGCTAGTGGAGGAAGTCATCAAATCAGACGATGCACCTGAGGAAGAACCTGAAACCGCAGAACCAGCCGAGGAGCCAGTCGAGGAAAAAGAGGTGCCTTCTGTGTCTGATACGGAGGAGGCCCTGAAGGAGTTGGAAGAGATAGAAGATCTTGACAAGTTGGAGGAATAGACATGGCACGACTCACTGCAAAGGATATCCGCAAGCTCACTCCGGCTGAGCGTCAAAAGAAACTCGAGGATCTCTACAACGAGCTCTCTGAGATTAGGATTCAGCATGCAACAGGCGGAGGTACTGAGAACCCATTCAGAATCAGGAATGTCAGGAGAGCCATAGCAAGACTTCTGACAATTGAAAACGAGATGGAGCGTGAGAGGCAGGAATGAAGATCTCCCCAGCACTTCTGACAAGACACGAGATTATCGGTCTTCATGCCCATGTCGTGAGCTCCACCGACAAGGGGCTTGTATCGAGAAAAGGTGTTGTCGAGCATGAGACAAGGGAGATGATACACCTGTCGACGAAGAGAGGAGTAATCAGATTGCCCAAGAGTGTCTGTGTATTCGACTTGAAGCTCAAGGATTCAACGGTTGTAAGAGTTGACGG
>JBHLOD010000022.1:2921-9647 GCA_048940825.1 Promethearchaeota archaeon
AAGAAGAAGGAGGAGTAATCGTTGTCGAGAAAGGTAGGACGAGGAATCAGAAAGTTCATGCCAAGAATCGCAAGAGGTCTACCAATAGGTGCCAAGATTCTCTGTACTGACAATTCAGGAGCACGAGAACTCCAAATAATCACGGTCTTTGGGTACAAGGGGAAACTCCGGAAGCTTGGGAAGGCAGGTATAGGAGACAAGGTGAATGTTTCCGTAACAAAGGGCAAACAAGACCTGCGAAAACAGGTACTGCAAGCAATCATTGTCAGACAAAGAAAACCGTACCGCAGACCGGATGGTACATGGATGCAGTTTGAGGACAATGCCGCGGTCCTAATCAAGGCTGGAGGTGAGCCTCAGGGTTCGGAGCTTCGAGGACCGATGGCGAGAGAAGTGACTCTCAAGTGGCCACGAGTGGCGGCCATCGCATCGAAGATAGTGTGAGGTTGAAGAGATGACAAAGAAACCCAGTTCGAAGTCTCCAAGAAAACAGAGACGAGGCATCTACAAGTCGCCATTGCACGCACGCAAAAACATGCTGAAGTGCAGGCTCGACGAGTTCCTCCAGGAAGAGTACGGGATGCGCTCCATGGCAATCAAGAAGGGGGACCTCGTCCGAATCATGAGAGGACAGTACAGAGATACTGAGGGGAAGGTGACGGCTGTGGACTACCGGGCGATTAGAGTTCATCTAGAGAGTGCCACCGTGACGAAGGCTGACGGAAAGGAAGCTAATGTTCCCATTCATCCGTCAAACCTCATGCTGGTCAAACTCGAACTTGATGATGATCGAAAGAGACTGCTCGAGAAGAAAGCAGTCGAGTTTGAGGAGAGTGACTAGATGGCAAGAAGAGGGCAGAAGAGACACTTGAAGCGACTGCCAGCTCCGAGACACTGGCCAATCAAGAGAAAGCACGGGAAGTTCGCAACGAAGCCCGTTGCAGGTCCGCATTCTAAGGAACATTGCCTGACCTTGGCCATTCTTCTGAGGGAGATGCTGGGCTATGCAGAGAATATGCGGGAGATAAAGGCGATTCTCACAACAGGGCAATTGCTGGTTGATGGAAGACCACGCAAGGACCCTGGCTATCCCATAGGACTCATGGACGTAATCGAAATCAAGGATTCCGGCGAGCGATTCCGCCTGCTCCCCAAGACCAGAGGGGGCTTCCGACTCGTACCTATTGATGACAAGGAGGCAGCCTTCAAGCTATGCAGAGTCGAGAAGAAGATGATGATTCCAGGTGGAAAGCTCCAGATGACCCTTCATGATGGGAGGAATATCCTACTGCCTGAAGGCGCCAAGGCGGCGGACTTCAAGACGCTTGACACCGTAAAAGTGTCAATACCGGAGCAGAAGTTCCTGAAATCACTCCCTCTTGAGAATGGAGCCTATGCTATAGTCAGTAGGGGAAAGAACGTCGGCATAGAGGGGAAAATCCTCGAAGTACAGAAACGTTTTGGCACCCACGCCAGCACGGTCACACTTGAAGATCCGGAAGGTAACCGGTTTCAGACTGCACTCGAGTATGTGTTTGTGGTGGGCAAAAAGACATCTGAAGTAAGCCTTGATTCAGGAGGCGCAGCAGCATGAGTGTCACGCCTAACGAAGAACTGTACCTTGCAGATTGGGAAGCGTATCCCATGAAACAACCCTACATCGCCAAAGTGGTGATAGACATGTGCACGGGAGGCGGAGAGCCTCTGAATCGGGGTTCAACCATCTTGGAACAGCTGACTGGTCAGCTACCCGTACAGTCGAGGGCACGCCAGACAGTTCGTGATTTCGGAATAAGAAGGAAAGAGCCCATCGCTGTCCGAGTAACACTGAGAAATGAGAATGCCAAGGCCTTCTTGGCACGAGCCCTTCAAGCGAAGGAGAACGTCCTATTGATACGGAACTGGGACGATGATGGGAACTTCGCTTTTGGAATCAATGAGCATATCGATATCCCAGAAGTGACCTACGACCCTCAACTTGGAATTCAAGGAATGAACATCACTGTATGTATCGAGCGTCCGGGATTCAGGGTGAAGCGTAGAAGAAGAAGAAGGACAAAGGTCCCGTATAGACACAGACTGACGCCAGAGGAGAGCATGGTCTTCATAAAGAATAGTTTCGGCGTAGAAATTCTAGAGAAGGAGCGCGAGCGCACGTACCTGTTCTGAGGTGAGGGATGATGAGCACGAAGAAAGAGCGTGGCAAGAAGCGCAAGAAGATGGGAAAGGGCAGCAGGAACTGCGTTCGATGCGGCACTCACCAAGCGATAATCCGATCATATGGACTCAACATGTGCCGTCGCTGCTTCAGGGAAACAGCTGAGAAGCTGGGATTTCGTAAGTATAGTTAACGGAGGCCAAAGAAAGATGACACTACTAGACCCATTGGCTGACGCAATGTCGAGCATCTACAACAGTGAGATAGTTGGGAAGCCTGAGGTGATTGTAGCGCCGGCTTCCAGCCTGATAGAGCGGGTGCTGCAGGTAATGCAGACACAGGGTTACATAGGCGAGTTCGAGCGCATCGATGACGGGAAGGCAGGAAGATTCAGAATCCAACTTATGGGCCGCACCAACAGGTGTGGAGTAATTAGACCACGCTTTCCGGTGAAGCGAGATGGATTCGAGAGGTACGAAAAGCGCTTCCTTCCAGCCTACAACTACGGAGTCCTCATTGTGACTACTCCCCGTGGAGTCATGACACACCGCGACGCCAAGAACCTAGGAATCGGAGGAAGACTACTGGCGTTTGTTTATTGAGTGGAGGTTCAGGAAGATGTCATCGAGTTATGTGTACGAGAAGCGGATTGAGATACCTAGCGAATGCCAGGTCACCCTAGACGGCAAGACTGTCACAGTCAGCGGAGCAAAGGGGTCTCTCCAACGGGAGTTTCCGGAACCTCAGACCATCCTCAAGATTGATGGGAACGAGCTTGTAGCAACCACGAATTTCAATAGGAAAAGAGCGAGAGCGTTGGTGGGAACTGCCATTGCACATGTGCGTAACATGCTCATCGGTGTACAGCATGGTTACACCTACGAAATGAAGATAGTATTCAGCCACTTTCCCATGTCAGTCGAGGTTCAGGACGACGAACTGTTGATCAAGAACTTCATCGGTGAACGAGGAGTTAGAAAAGCCAGACTCATTGGAGACGTCGAAGTCAAGACCACGGAAGATGATGTCATCATAAGTGGGATAGACATCGAGGCCGTTTCCCAGAGTGCTGCAAACATCCAGCTAGCGACTAAGATTCGCGGAAAGGATCGGCGTGTATTCCTCGATGGCATCTACGTGATTAGGAAACGCAAGGGCGAGGAAGTGAAGTCAATAGTCTGAGGAGGCGAGATTCATGTCTAAGAAACCTAAACTTACCGAAGTGCCAGGACTGGGCCCGAAGATGCAGGAGAAACTCGCTGAGGCAGGAGTAAAGACTGTGGCGAAGCTCTCCAAGTCCAAAGCAGACAGACTAGCTGCCAAGGTAGAGGGGCTAAGTGAGGCGGGCGCCGCAAAACTGATTGCAGCGGCGCAGGAACTACTTGCTCCACCATTGGCTGAGAAGCCTAAGAAGAAACCTGTGAAGAAAAAGGTGGAGGAAGAAAAGCCAAAACCCAAGCGAGAGCCAAAAGCCAAACCCAAGAAGAGGAAAAAGAAGCCCGAACCGAAGGCCAAGCTTGTGAGGGATACACTCGTTGATCAGCGACTCCTCCGAATCGCCAAGGAAAAGAGAAAGAAACAGCCGAAGTTCCGACATGAACAGGCACACAGATGGACACGTGTGAGCGATTCCTGGAGAAAGGTGCGTGGCATTGATAGCGCCACTAGAGAGAAGCGCAAGGGACGCATAGCGATGGTATCTTCTGGATATAGGAAGCCGAAGTCTGTCAGAGGAATGCACCCCTCTCGGTTCACTGAGGTCTATGTGGAGCGTCCGTCTGATGTTGAAGGTCTTGACCCGGATATCCATGCAGTGCGCATAGGCTCTACAGTCGGTCTGAGGAAACGACAGGAAATAATCAGGAGAGCAGATGCCCTCATGGTCAGAGTATTGAATCCAGGGGCACCTGAAACCGTTGTTGAGGAGGATCTCTTCACAGATCTTGAGGGTTTGGAGGCGGACTAGAAATGAAGCTCAGCACCCAGAAAAGGCTCGCGGCAGACGTTATGAAAGTAGGTATGTCCAGAGTCTGGATAGATCCTCAGTTCGAAGATGAGGTGTCACTGGCGATTACGAGAGAGGACATCAGGCGTCTTGTAGATGAGGGAGCCATTCAGAAGAGACAGAAGATAGGTGTTAGTAGAGGACGAGCGCGTTACATTCTGAACCAGAAACGGAAGGGTCAGAGAAAGGGACCTGGAAGGAGGAAAGGCAAGCACACAGCTAAGCTCTCCAAGAAAGACCGATGGATGATGAAGATCAGACCAATGCGCCGCGAACTCACAAGACTGAGAGACGAAGGTAGGATAACCCGAAGGGTGTACCGAGACCTCTACCTGAAGGCCAAGGGAAACGCCTTCAGGAATACGGCTCACCTTCGTACTTACATTACTGAACGTAAGCTGGAGGCGAAGAAGAGAAGATGAAAGAAGGTCCTACATATAGAGTGAAGTTCCGGAGACGCCGGGAAGGGAGGACCAACTACTACAGGCGACGGAGGCTCCTTCAGTCTGGAATTCCACGATTGGTAGTAAGAAAGACAAACACTCGAGTGATAGTACAGTTGACGGAAGCCAAAGTGGTCGGAGATTCTACCGTTGCCACGGCGGTTTCTTCAGAGCTGAGCAAGTATGGTTGGACTGCAGGCACAGGAAACTTGCCCGCTGCATATCTGACGGGTCTACTTGCTGGACTAAGGGCCGATGCCAGAGGTTTCAAGAACGCAGTGTTGGATGTCGGTCTGCATCCTCCAGTCCGTGGTTCCCGATTGTATGCTGCATTGAAGGGGGCCCTGGATGCGGGCATGGATATACCACACAATCCAGAGGTCCTTCCTGATGAAGGGAGACTCTCCGGAGAACACATCGTTGCAGCTTACAAGTACTTCAGTGAGAACCCCACGGAAGGGCATCATTTCAGCGCTCTGGGGAAGAAAAAGACCGCCTTAACGACGATTCCGACGCAGTTCAGCAAAGCGAAGAAGGCTATGTTTGCGATTCCAAAGGCAGAGTTGAAGAAGAAGAAGCCTGCAGCGAAGAAAGCAAAGGCGGCTCCTACAAGGCCAGCAAAGAAGAAGAAGGAAAAGCCTGTCGAGAAGCCTCCCCGCGCTACGCCAAGGAAACCGAAGCCCAAGAAGCTCATTTCTAGAGGGAAGAAGGGCAGAAAAGGTGGGAAGAAGAGATAGGAGTTGACTTGTCATGAGTAGAAGACAACGCCGGGCACCACGAGGTCAGGAAACGAGCCCCCTCGATGACTGGGCTCCCAAGACTGGTCTTGGGAAACTTGTCAAGGAAGGTCACATCAACAACATTGAGGAGATATTCCTCAACAACTACGTAATCCGTGAACCAGAGATAGTTGATGTTCTGATCCCAGATCTTCGACAAGAAGTTGTAGACGTGAGCATGGTCCAAAGGCAGTCTGACAGCGGCCAGCAGAAGAGCTTCAGAATCACGGTCGTGGTCGGAAACGGCGAGGGAGTCATTGGAATTGGAATTGGAAAAGCTCCAGAGTTTGTGCCAGCGGTGCGTGCTGCTGAAGCACGGGCCAAATTGAACGCGACTGTATTCCGCAGAGGATGTGGTTCCTGGGAATGCAGATGCCATGACCCACACAGCATTCCGTTCCAGACCAAGGGAACTTCGGGATCTGTTTCTGTCACTCTGCGCCCGGCCCCCAAGGGGACCGGCCTGGTTACTGCCGATGTTGGTAAGATAGTCTTGCGTATTGCAGGGCTTCATGATGTATGGTCCATTACAAAGGGACGTTCAAGGACTTCATCCAACTTCGCAAAAGCGTTTGTAGATGCTCTAACACAGACCTACAAGATGCTGCCTCCGCAAGAGTGGATATCTTCAGGGGTGTCAGAAGAATGAGTTCAGAAGAGAAAGTTATACTGGCAATACGCGTCAGAGGACAAGTGAGCGTTCGTCCGCAAATAAAGGACACTCTGGACAAGCTCCTATTGGGAAGGCTCCATCAAGCAAGAGTCCTGAAACTGAGTCCAAGTCTTCAAGGGATGATAACAAAGGCGAAAGACTACATCACTTGGGGAGAGGTTGATGCAGAAACCATGACGCTGCTTCTATCAAAGCGTGGTAGAATTCCAGGCAACAAGAAACTTGATGATGGATATGTAAAGAAGAACTCGAGCCACAGTACGATTAAATCGCTTGCCAAGGCAATAGCCGACGGTAAAGCCTCCGTTAGCGACGTTACGGATCTAAAGCCGGTCTTCAGGCTTTCGCCCCCGAGGAAGGGCTATCGTGGGAAGAGGCATCTTCCAGTGGGTATGGGAGGTGTAACTGGCTACAGGGGAGCCGAAATCAACAACTTGGCTCGAAAGATGATATGAGGTGATATGAATGAGTTGGGACGACCCGTTTGATGATTCTGAAGACCCTCGAAAGAAGATTCGCAGGTGGTTTGGCGACTTCCTACCTGAGGATGTCTTTGACCAAATAGATGAGATGATGAAGCGGATGATGGAGGAAATGAACGAGGGCACCATGTTCGACATGGAGTCTCTCGAGGAGTTCATGAACCAACATCCTGATGGCGCGAACCC
>JBHLOD010000023.1:0-9569 GCA_048940825.1 Promethearchaeota archaeon
ACTGGTTGCGACGCTTGCGTAAGGAAGAAACCTTGTCCTGAGAGCGCGCACGACGAAATGCCAGAACTGGAGAAGAATGTCCTTCTGGCAGACGGAATCATCATCGCGGCACCTTCATACTTCACCTCTGTGCCCGGACTGCTCAAGGACTTCATCGACCGTTCGAGAACAATGAAGATGTTGGACCATCAGCTGAAGGACAAGGTATTCGGAGCAATAACCTACGCAGGGCTTCGATATGGTGGCCAGGAACATGTGGTCGATATCCTGAATCGCTATGCTCTCGGTCAAGGTATGATTGTCGTTGGAGCGGTAGGGAACCCAGTTAAGCATGGCACGTTCGGGTCGGGCAGCATGCAAACAGACGAGGGTGAGTGGCGCTCGGCGAAGGCGGACGTTCTTGCCATCGATGCCAGCGAGGAGCTTGGAAGAAGAGTCGCAGAACTTGTGATAAAGACAGGTAAGAGTGAGGGCTAGCTATGAAGAAGCCCGCTACGGCAGGATTGGTTCAAGTCTATACAGGAAACGGAAAGGGGAAGACAACCTGTGCTCTTGGAGCTGGTCTAAGAGCGGCTGGTCACGGCCTTGAGGTCCTCATGATATGCTTCATGAAGGCCAAGGTGGCAGAACGAGATAGCGGGACTGATATCAACTACGGAGAGTTCGCCTCAGTAGAAGCTGTTCCCAACTTCAAGATTCTCCCCGTTGGGCGAATAGATTTCGTGGACAAGGAGAATCCTGATCCCATCGACATCAAGATGGCGCAAGATGGATTGAAGCTTGCCAAAGAGGCACTTAGGGGCCGAAAGTGTGATGTCCTCATTCTCGACGAGATTAATGTCGCAGTAGAATGGAATCTGATTTCCCTGAAGGACCAGCTTAATCTCCTAAGTGAGAAGCCTGACGGTTTGGAGATAATCATGACCGGGCGGTATGCCCGAAAAGAGTTACTGGACGCGGCTGATCTGGTGACAGAGATGACTGAAGTGAAGCATTATTTCACAGAAGGCAAGATTGCTGCTAGGAGAGGCTTTGAGTTCTAGTGACTAGACCCGGCTAGTGTTCAGTCTGCGTATCCTGGAGTGAATGTGGCAAGAATGTCACAAGCGCCAACGGTGTTGTCTATCAATGTCCTTAGCTCTTCACCAGTGAGGTCCATGTCATTTGTTTCAGCGGTGACTGCAATGTTGTTGTCCGATGTGATAACGAACTTGACGCCATTCACTTTCCACGATGCAACTAGAAGGTCGTACATGAGCTTGTGTTGTCTGTCTTCTGGAATGTTGTCAAAGTTGGTGAACAGCGCAGTGATGAACAACCACTTCTCGTCCGGGTCTGTGAGGATGAGAACTCTCAGCTCGTCAAACTGCTCCGTATCCCATACCATAAGGATCCCGTTTTCCTCCTTTGAGTAGACGATTCCAATCTCATCCAAAAGGGTCGCAATTCCGTCAAGTTTGCCCATTGACAGTGCCTCTTGTGTCGCTCTCTTTGACATTAGATAAAACTGTTTAGGATGCATGCCTCATCAATGCCTGCTCTCCTGGAAACGAACAGTTAATATCATGACCACTTTTCAGTCTGTTCTGCAGAGGAGTGTCTTCGATGGGCGCTGAAAAAGTGAAGGAGAAGGACACTGGAAAGACAGAGGATCCCGAGATGGCTGAGATTCGTGCAGCCCAGGACCGATGGGAATCCAGCACACTAAGCCGTCATGCAAAGACCAATCCTGAGCGAAGGGATGAGTTCATCAGCGTGTCAAGTCGCCCGGTGAGAAGAATCTACACACCGGCGGATCTGCCTGACTTCGACTACATGCGGGACTTGGGATTCCCCAGTGAGTACCCGTATACTCGTGGTGTCCAACCTACAATGTACCGCGGCCGGTTTTGGACGATGCGCCAGTTTGCCGGTATGGCATCGGCTGAGGAAACGAATGAACGCTTCAAGTTCCTTCTTTCCCATGGACAGACTGGTCTCAGCGTGGCATTCCATCTTCCGACGATCTATGGGAGAGACTCTGACGATCCCTACTCCTACGGCGAGGTGGGCAAACTAGGCGTCGCCGTTGACACTCTAGAGGACATGGAGATTCTGTTCGACGGAATCCCACTCGACAAGGTCACCACCTCAATGACGATAAACGCACCGGCCGCCGTCCTATTGTCCATGTACATGGTGACAGCAGCCAAGCAAGGCGTTTCTTCTGAAAAGATTGGAGGCACAATACAGAATGATCTTCTCAAGGAGTACATGGCACAGAAGTCTTGGATATTCGCTCCGGCTCCATCTCTAAGAATCATTGTGGACATAATGGAATACTGCGCAAAGCACATCCCCCGTTGGAACACGATATCCATCAGCGGCTATCACATCAGAGAGGCAGGGTCGACAGCGGCTCAAGAGCTAGCATTCACTCTTCTGAATGGCATGGAGTATGTGAAGGCCGGAAAGGAGCGCGGGCTTGACGTTGACATGTTTGCACCGCGACTCTCCTTCTTCTTCAATGCGCATAACGACATCTTCGAGGAAGTGGCGAAATACCGAGCTGCAAGAAGGATATGGGCACGTGAAATGAAGGATCGGTTTGGTGCCAAGAAGGAGAGGTCTCTGTGGATGAGATTTCACACGCAGACCGCAGGGTGTTCGCTCACAGCTCAACAGCCTCAGGTCAATGTGGTCCGAACAGCGTACCAAGCACTGGCAGCAGTATTGGGTGGCACTCAGTCCCTTCACACCAATAGCATGGATGAGGCTCTCTGCCTCCCGACGGAAGACGCAGTCAGAGTAGCCCTACGAACGCAGCAAGTCCTTGCCCACGAGAGTGGCGTGCCGAACACGATTGATCCGTTAGCTGGGTCGTATTACATAGAGGCCCTTACGAACGAGCTTGAAGAGGAGGCCTACAAGTACTTCGACAGGGTCGACTCTCTTGGAGGAGTGATTCCGGCTATTGAGAAGGGCTTCTTCCAGAAGGAGATATCCGATGCGGCCTACCGCTACGAACGCGAGATTGAAACCAAGAAACGTATCGTTGTTGGCGTCAATGACTTTGTGCTAGAAGACGAGGCCATCAAGATTCCCGTTCTCAAGATTGATCCCGAGGTCGAAAGAAGACAGATTGAACGACTCAACAAGACCCGAAAAGAGCGCGACAACAAGAAAGTCGAGGCTGCATTGGACGGACTCAGAAAGGCATCCGAAGGCACCGAGAACGTCGTGCCTCATGTTGTGGATGCTGTTAGGGCCTATGCCAGTGTCGGCGAGATTTGCGGCGTTTGGAGAGAGGTCTATGGCGAATGGGAAGAACCAAAGATATTCTGAGATCTTGGTTTGAAGGGCAAATCAGATATGTGAGGCAGTGCATTCTCCTTATCTGGTGACACAATTGCCCGTATCGATTCGATGGTTAGGCCATTCAGGCTTCCAAATCAAGGCTGCAGAACATGTCATATACCTTGACCTATATCGGTCAAAGAAGTTGATAGAACGAGTTCCCGACGTTTCTGATCCCGCTACAATCGTGCTTGTAAGCCACTCTCATAACGATCATTGCTACCCTGATGCCATCAACGAGGTGCGGACCGACAGTACTATCGTGGTAGCACCTGCGGACTGCGCAGAGAAGCTTGGTAGCAACATCACCTCTCTGGAACCTGGGGAGAAAACTACAATTCAAGGAGTTGACATCAAGGCGGTTCAAGCCTACAACGTGAAGAGATTCCGTTCACCCGGGAATCCCTATCATCCTAAAGGGTACGGTGTCGGCTACCTGCTGAAAGTGGAAGGGAATACCATCTACTTCGCAGGAGACACTGACATTATTCCGGAGATGGAGGAGTTGGGTCAAATAGAGGTGGCACTTCTACCATGTGGAGATACGTACACGATGGACAACTTGGATGCGGGAGAGGCCACCAAGACAATAAGACCCAAAGTAGTAATCCCGATGCATACTTGGGACAAGAGTGTTGAGGAGTTCCGGAAAGCAGTAGAGGAGGAGAAGGATACTAATTTTGTATCTTTGAAAGAAGGTGAGGAATTCACATTCTAGTTCCTGGGAAAGGACTCTGGCAACTGAAATCACGAAGTATAGTTTGACCTCTGTGCTTCTCAGCCAGTTGCTGTTCAAGACATGTGGTCAGAAGGACTGCTGGCGGCCAGCCAGCAGCCCAATATCACAGTGCAGTCCTTCTTCTGTAGAATATCACTCCTGCTATGACGACTATCACCGCACCGGCACCGACGATAATCAAAGGGTTCTGAGCTAGGAAGTCCAAGGGTCCCAGTGGTCTTCCTATCAACGACTCTGCTCCAACATACTCGTTTGTGGAAAGAGGTTGGAACTCGACGTATAGGAATCCCTCTGCAACCTGCGCTCGGTCGACCAGAAATATCAGCACGGTGGTGTTGCTAATCGTTCCGAACTGGAGAGACATGAACCCGGCCGTCGAACCTGAGAATGTGGCTTGGAGACTTCCCCAAGGTAGAAGTTGGGTCACGTTATTGAATACTTGACGAGCGCTCAGAGTGTAGCTGTTCACGTCTGTGACATTTGCAGTGACGTTCCACCAGACACCGATTGGCCCGGTCAATTCAAGTCGATATGCTTCAGAAGCCGATCCCGGGTCCTCCAGGATGAAGTTGTAGGATCCACCAGTCTCTGCGAGTGCAATCTGACCAATTTCATCATACTGCCAAGAGTTGTCTTTCAACCACTCTAGCTCATAGTTCACGGTATAATTGATGTATTCATTCCCGGGCCCAGCAGTGTTGTTCAACACTTGAGTGGGACTAAGGGCGATTATGATGTCGGTATGCGATTCGATGAAGGGGTATTCACTTGTCTGATTGATTGGGTTGGCTATCCAAGAACCACCGCTCTGAATATTACCTTGGACCGTCGTGCCACTAAGCAGTGTGTTGCCGAACAAGTCGAACAGGCGATACTGAGTTGTCACAGTGATGTTGTCTTGTGTCATGAGAGAGATTGTGAGGTTGAAGCCGTCAGGAGCACTAGCCGGCACTCTGTACCCAGCAGAGTTGCTGGAAATCGCATCCACTGACGGACTATCACCCACAGGTCCGACATTGAATTCATACACACCATTTGCACCTGAGCCAAGGGTCGCCTCAAACACATAGTGTCCGGCGGGAAGGTAGTAGAAAGTGGAGGCGCTAAAGGTGCCGCTGGTAGCGACGCTGTAATCGATATAAAGCATATCTTCTGTGACTGACCAGCAGTTCCATGAAACTCCCGATGACCACGTATGGTTTGCTCGGAGTATTCCATCTTGCTCAAGAAACAGGTTGAAACCCCTCTTTTCAGTGTAGGCGTTCGTGTTCTCCAAATAGAAGCCTTCACCGATAGGAAGGTCAGCTGACTCTAGCAGTTCATGGAATAGTGTGTATTCTGCATTCCCTGACCCAATGACGCTGATGTAGTAGTCTTCATCTTGACCTGACTGGTAGTAGAATGTGTCACCGTTGGACGTATAAGTTCTGGAGAATCTCTGGAGTCTTTGAGATACAGCCTCGAACGCACCACTAGAGATCATAGCTTGTACTCCGACAGGAGAAATGGAGAATTCAGGCTGGTTGAACGAGAAAGCCAATTTGGCCAACTGGTCGATTGGTGATCTGAATTTGTAGGTGTGAACTGTCGGTGCTTTCTCTGAGTGAACAACGTTAGAACCATCTACAATTGCCCACTCACTCTCCGGAAGGACTCCTTGGATCAACTCGCCGTGAGCTATCCATCGTGGTGCAATAGCCTCTGGGAGAACATCCAAGACTACTGGACCTGTTGTGCTAGGTGAAACTGTGAACTGTACAACGTAGGTTCCCCCGCCTGAGGGCTTGAACGGAATTACAGCCACATCTCCACCAGATCCGGATGTGAATCCCAATTGGCGTTCTTGAGGATCGTATACTCGAGCAGTCCAGCTGACAGAGTCCTGCCGCGAAGCTACAGTGAGGTGCATGAAGTCCTCATTGCCAAGAGTCAGAACTCCAAAGTATGTGTATCCCTGTTCCATGACTACCGTCTTGTGTTGACCTATGTTCAGGTTGAATGACCGCCGAATCACGCTGGAGTTTATTCCTACAGGCTCTCCAGACCCGGTGTAGAAGTCATAGAAGGAGGGCAGAGAGAAGCTTCTCCCCAAAGGTCCTTGGGTAATCGAAGTTCCGATTTGCCAATTGAACTGGCGTTCGACCGGACCCCATGAGCCTGAGCCGGCCCATGACCAAGAACTGGATTCGTACCAGTACCTCCAGTAGCTTACACCATCTTCAAAGCTAATGTAGTTTCTAGAGTCCGACCTGACGGGCGAGCCATCGTAGTATACGTAGGTATGATTGTTAGCATCAGGGATGAATTCCTGAATATACCGGTTCTCCGTAATCGTAGGGTTGACGGCCGAAACGGGTGCTACTACGGACGCAAAAGTGAGGGCAAACATGATTGCTATAGACATTATGATGTATTTCCCGGTGTCCTTCACGAGAATACACACTCCTGAGGAATTGTCAATATGAACTGTTAAGAACTAATCTTGTCTGTCTGAAGGCTGTCGTGTCGCAAGCTGACCAGAACATATGCATCTAAATACCACGACGTACACATCGCGGCCATGTCACTACTTGAGAAGGTTCAGAACATGCCTAGAGGCGCATTGGTCGGGTACGTGGCACCTTTGATTGCTCTTTGCGGCATAGTAGTTTCAATCGGACTATCGCCAAGCTTCGACTGGGTGACCAACGCGCTCAGTGATCTTGGCCATTATACCAGAACAGACATCGGACCAAATCCACTGGTAAGAGCGATTGTGTTCAATGCGGGTCTTGTCATCACGGGCGTTCTTCTGATTCTGGTTTCTCTTGGCTTCATGAAGCAAATCAAGGACCTCCCCACTAGGATAGCAATGATACCGTTCTTGTTTGCCGCCGGCTTTCTCACAGCAATAGGAATCTTCTCAGAGAACTTCAGTCCTATTCACTACAACGTGTCTGTAGGACTTTTTATCACGTTTCCATTCTCAATGTGGTTCGTCGGACTTGTGTGGCTCAGATTTCCACGACTTAGGTGGTTCTGCGTCATCTCGCTACTGCTGCCATTTGTGTCAGTTTACATATGGTGGGGAACTTTCAGTGAAACCGTACCTTGGACAGGAATGGCGATTCCGGAGATACTAACGGCAATAACTGCCATCGTTTGGGTCTGGACAGTCATCACACTTGATCTGAAGGGCTATCTTGAACCAATGTCCGCTGCGACCCAATAGTTGATTTAGGCAATAGATTTGGGACATCTCAGGTGCTCCTGAGGTGAATTCTCGATGCCAACACGTAATTACTTGGGGATCGTTGCATTGTTGATTGCTTTTGGGTCCATCCTCGTTTCCATCGCAATCTCTCCTTGGTTCGACTGGGCCGTTCATGACTTGAGTCATCTGGGAATATATGAGAATGGCCTCGCAGCTGCATTAATCTTCAATGGAGGCCTAATCGTTACGGGAGTGATAATGGTAACCTTTCTTTTCGACTATGCACACCGCATTGGTGACCCTTCTAGTCGACTAATGCTTCTACCCTTTGTGATGGCAATGGTTTCGCTTACTCTGGTGGGACTCTTCCCTGCAGGTTCAAGTCCAATTCACTTCTTGGCATCTCTCGGTTTTCTGCTCTCATTTCCCGTCGCAATGTGCATCGTCGGAATCTCATGGGTCCGATTTCAGAATCGCATGGTCTTTGCCGTAGCATCGATGGTGGTCGGTTCCTCACTCATCTTGATGTGGATGGCCTACCTGTTGGGAACATCATTCTTCGTGGGGGCAGCAATACCAGAAACTCTGACTGCTGTTACTGCCGCCATATGGCTTTGGCTGGCCTGGGCTCGGTTTCGAACAGTTGAAACATAGCCGGACAAGAACAAAGAGAGTCTTCTGAACAGAGGACACATCTTCCCTACCTCAAGTTGGGAGCTATCTCCATCACGAACTCTCTGCTCATATCAAGCTCTCGTCCATATGGAAACAGTAGCTGAAAATGAGTGAACCCCATCTTGATGAGATGCTCATATTGCGCTTCGACCTTGTCAAGACTTCCAGCCCATGCACCTGGGAAACCAGACTGCTTTTGGAGGTACTTCTCAAGTGTTATGCCTTGTTCTCGAGCTCTTATCCTATTGAACTCTCTAACTTCATCTTCACTCTCGGTTATGAAACAATATCCGAGGAAGGTCTTCGTGATTGATTCGTAGTCAGTTCCAGCCTCCTCACAATGAGCCTTGAGCCTTTTCAGAAGTCTGTTGAGTCTATCAGACGCCCACGGAGAGAAGTTACTCATGTTTCCGTATTTCGCCACCAACTTCAGTGTACGCTTCTCACCGTGTCCCCCAATGAGAATTGGGGGATGGGGCTTCTGGACTGGCTTGGGAGCGAAGACAGCATCTTTGAGACGGTAGAACTCTCCTTCGAAACTGGCCCTTTCATTAGTCCATAACTTCAGAATGACTTGAAGCGCCTCTTCGAGTCTGTCCATCCGCTCTGTGACTGATGGGAATGCATATCCGTAAGCCTTGTATTCGATCTCCTTCCAGCCGGCCCCAATTCCGAAGATAAGCCGCCCATTTGAAATCATATCAAGAGTCGCAGCAATCTTCGCCAAGAGCGCAGGAGGACGATATGAGTTGCAGGTGACCAAGACGCCTAGCTTCAGCTTCGAAGTCTTGGCAGCGAGAGCAGTAAGAAGTGTCCAAGCTTCAAGACTGTTGATGCTCACAGAATCCATGTCCCGGAAGAAATGATCACATGTCCACACAGAGTCATATCCCAACTGTTCGGCATTAATCGCGATTCTCTCGATAGTTCGGTAGTCAAAGCCGAACAGTGGTTCGAAGTGAACCCCAAAACTGACCTTCATGAGCAAGCCCAACGGTTTCATGTCCGCCCGCCTGAAAAGGATTCGTAGAGAGGAGTGTCCAGATTCCTCAGGATACTAGGCTGTCTGTGGGAAGCAAGACACACTTTTTACATCGTTATTGTCACCAACCAAATCTAGGTTGCAACTGCATTGTCCGAATGCGCTTACCCACTCAAGAAATCGAGATGATGTCCGACAATGAAAAACGAAACATCAGACACCACAGGATGGTATAGGTGGATCATCCTATTCCTAGCATGGCTGGTCTACTTCTCCTTCGGACTGATTCTGACCTCAATTCCTCCATTGGTCACCCCCATAGCTGCCGATCTTTCTTTGACGTTCGCTCAGATGGGCGTAGTCCTAGGAAGTGTCATTCTGATGTACATCCCGCTCGCCATTCCCATAGGTGTCATCATTGATAGAGTAGGGCTGAAGAGGATGATTTCCGTTGGAGTGTTATTCACCTCCACATCTGCAATACTCAGGGCATTTGCATTCAGTCTCGAAACACTGTTTCTAACAGTGTTCCTTTTTGGATTCGGCGGACCGACCATCTCTGTTGGGCTGGCCAAGGTAGTAGCATCATTCTTCGAGGGACGAGAGCGAGGACTGGCTTCTGGTATATACATGACTGGTGCAAG
>JBHLOD010000024.1:0-9436 GCA_048940825.1 Promethearchaeota archaeon
TGTCGGAAGGATTAAAAACGCAACGTGGGCTCAATTGACCAATCAGGAGCTGTAACGGCATGCCGAAGACCGCGAAGAAACGCAGAAAGAAACGTGGAGAGGGACCGATGCCAAGTGGTGGCGCCGGCTTGATTCGTTTCTTCGAAGACGAAACGCCTGGCATAAAGGTGGGTCCTACCCTAGTGGTGATTCTTGCAGCCATACTCTTAATCGCGGTAGTCATAGCACATGTTTGGACCGTGTTTCAACCAGCATGAATCTGGCCTTCTACGCTCCTACTCCTAGGACCTAGAGAGCTGCGTCCCAAGGATTATAAAGAATACAGAGTCGGGTCCCAAAGCCCAAGACTGGTGACTCTCACATGAAGATCAAAGGCGAACTCAGAAAATACTGTCCTAGATGCAAAGGACATACAATGCACACCATCAGCCAGTATAAGAAGGGCAAGGACAGAAGCATGGCAGAGGGCGCTCGAAGGATGTCTAGGAAGCATAAGGGATATGGATCATTCCCAAAACCCATCCAGAAGCGCTTTGCGAAGACGACCAAGAAGACCGTTCTCAAGTACAAATGCAAAGACTGTGATTACATTGTGCAGTCAAAAGGTATGAGAATGAAGAAAGTGGAAGTCATGCGAGCGTAGGTGAACGAATTGACAAAAGGAGAGATTGTTCAGCAGCCGAGGTCACGATTCCTGAAAGTCCAGTGTTTAGATTGCGAGAACGAACAGATAGTCTTCGCACATGCCTCCACCGAAGTGAAATGTCTGAAGTGTGACAAAGTTCTGGCTCGTCCAAGTGGCGGCAGAGCCAAGCTTGAGGACATTGCAAGGGAGATAGAGCAGTACTCCTAGAGTCAAGTCCTAGCTTTCCTCAAACTTCTAGAATGGCCTCCACTCTCCCAAATCTATATTAGTCCAACCTTGAGGTTTTCCGAGAAGGAGTAAGAATAATGGTCTTGAAGCGTGCAGAATGGCCCCAGCCAGATGAATATGCGGTGGCAGTGGCCACCAAGGTGGCTGCATATGGAGCATACGTCGTTCTCCCAGAGTATGGGAACAAGGAGGGTTTCATTCACATTTCAGAGGTTAGTAGCACGTGGGTCAGGAACATCCGCAATCATATCCAAGAGAACCAGAGAGTTGTCATCAGGGTCCTTAGAGTTGATCAGCAGAAGAAACACATAGACTGTTCTCTAAGGAGGGTTTCCAATGAGGCGAAGAGAGCAAAGAACAATGAGTGGAAACGTGCTCAGAAGGCAGAGAAATTTCTGGAGTTGATTGCGAAGGAGAACGATATGACTCTTGAATCAGTCTATCAGAAGATTGGTTGGCCTCTTGAGGACGCGTTTGGGGAGATTTACAAGGCTCTGGAGGTCGCGGCCGACGTCGGTGTTGAGGCTCTGGAGCACGTGGCATCCACGAAGAAACTACGCAAACAAGTGGCAGATTTGGCAAAGGCCAGGATTGAGATACCATCTGTTGAGATTGAAGGCGAGATGAAGATACAGGTGCCAGGACCAGATGGCGTAGAAGTGATTAAGACAGCCCTATCAAAAGGACTCGTAATGGGGAAGTCCAGAGAGAAATCGGAGGTTGAGATCTACACTCTGGGTTCACCACGCTACAAGTTGCGAATCACCAGTCCTGATTATAAGGAGGCTGAGGACCTACTTTCAGAGATTCTTACTTCAGTCACAAAGACTGTCGAGAGTAAGAGTGGAACCATCGTCTTTGATCGGAAGTAGTGGTCATTATGGGGCGCCTCTTCAAGTGTACAGTTTGTGAGCAGTACACTCTCGAGGAGAAGACCTGCCCGAAGTGCGGAGAACCTGTCGTGGCACCGCACCCTCCGAAGTTCAGTCCTCAAGACCGCTACGGGGAGTACCGTAGACAGGCCAAGAGGAAAGCAAGGGAGAGTTCTGAATAGTCCTCGGCATGAGATGCCGCCTTCGGCAGCTGGCTGGCAGGATGTCTGATCTGCGTCCTGTTAGTACAGCTCTATTCCGGCCCAGAATGTGGTCCAGTCTGTGTCGAAGGTGGGTTCTCCGGTATCCACGTTGTTCCAGAAGAGGAGTCTGAGCTGGTAGTTCATTCCTTGGTTGACCATGATGTCTTGTGGGGTATCGTCACCTATTCGAATCGTGAATTCGAAGAAATTCTCACCGCTAGCAAACTCACTGGAGTTCAGTCCAGCGGAGTCCTCTGCCCACGAACCGTCGAAAGCCACATGTCCGTCATAGAACTCGTGACCGTCGTAGTTAGCAATCCGTAGGTCGGAATCTTCTGGTGAATCGAGAGGAGCAAGCTGTATTCCAAGTGCATCTTCACCCAAGGTGTAGTTGTCCATCTGGACTCCGAAGTACATACGAGTAGAGCTGACACCTGTGTACACCTTGGCGGAATAGCCGCCTCCAAACACGACGTCATAACTTGATAGTGCCCTCTCGCTCTCGGACAAGTTGCCATCCATTCTGACTGCGTCAATGTCGCCTACGTCTGCTATCCAATCGGCAGAGGTTCTATTGAGATATTGGTAGTACATGGTATAGTCAATCTCATAGATCTTGACAGTCCCGTAGGTGGCACTGTAGTAGAGGTTTGTGAAGGCACCGTGCAGATCAACCGGCATATAGGAAGTCCAAGTCGTGTCACTCCACATGACTCGATCCATAGTGACTCTACCTGTACTGAGTCCCCTTCCATAGGCGTCGTCCTCGGTCAATGGCTCGTCGTAGACCATGAGCTTGTATATCGTCGAATTATAGAATGCCGGGAGAGTGGCCTCTTGTTCTACTATGTCTGCTGTGTCCGGGTTGTCACCCAAGTAAGTGGCATCATCAATAAAATCGCTACCAAAACGGTCCTCGGCAATCCTGACCATCCAAGGCCACTTGCCATCATCACCACCAAGTGTGGATCGATGACCATAGTATACCAGAACATGAGTGGTATCCCACAGCTTGAACGTCTTAAGCGACTCTGTCAGATTCAATGCCACGAGAGCATAGCCCATCAGCGCAATCTGCGTGCCATTCCAGGTGGCGTTATCTACAATCGTCAGTCCATCTCCAGCACCATTTATCCAATAGCCATAGTCCCACCAGCTGGCAATGATTGCATCATCCGGCAAGACATCACGAATATAGGTCATAGACGTCTGCCAGTCGGTATACAGTTGACCTGAAGAGAGGGTGCCTGCGGCGAACTCTGGACTCCCTGCATATATTGTGATGTAGTTGGTGCCCATTATCACATTAAGTGAGAGCAGAAGCCCTAGGAATGCAAAGGCGGCTATTGCGTGCTCTGAGGTCAGAGATGAACTCATCCGGAAACGTCTTCTCTCAAATACGGACTTCTGTGTCACTACCTTTCCGAATGGGGAAAGAATTCCATTCACTGCAACAGCAGAGAGCACTGCAACACCTGGTGCAAGAATCAGTCCCAAGCGAATCATGCTGCCTGCAAAGTATACGGAAGTGAGTCCGTACAGGAACATGAGATAGTCTTCATCACGCGCACGCTTGAATAGAAAGTACATGCCGAGTGGGAAGATAAACATCAGAATATTGAGGGTATGATAGAAACTCCCCCAAGGACTTGGCAGGTGTTCGGCCACTGAGGCGAAGACTCGCTGGTCGAGTCGGAAGAACGGATTGATTACAGTGAGAAACTTCCCTCCCAGAAGGACGACCGGATTAGAGGTGAAGGCACGTATCGACAAGTCTAGGGTACTCAGGTAGACAAGGTAGGCCGCAACCCCTGCCACAGGAGTGAAGAGACTAAGGAGGATTGGCTTCATATGAGGGGCTAGCGCGGTGGCGGTAGCCTGTCGGTAGCTCTCGATTCTCAACCAGACCTCATATCCTGCGAGTAATACACCGACCCCAATCGGGGCAAGGAAAGCAAAGGCGGTCAAGGTACCAAATCCGATTCGTGGGACAAGACCTCCAAGGAAGATTCCCAGAGATATCGTGATTAGATATGTGTTGAGCAGTCGCCTGTTGTAGCGTCCTCCAATCAACATGAAAAGCGCAAAGACTGCAAACAGATTGACAAGGAAGTCTGATGCGCCCCAGGAGGCCTTGAGGTAGGTAAGTGCAAGACCGGAAGCAAAAGCGGATGGAACCGAACCCCGTTTGAGACCTCTAATGAAAAAGTAAGTAGATAACACAATGGCGAACACGCCAACGCACTCGTTGTCATAGAAGCCTGCTACTGTTCTCTGTGTGAATGCTGGAATGAAAGCCAGAAAGAGAGCACTGAGAAGACCAACTGTGTTGTTTGAGAGCTCCCTTCCTAGGTAGAAGACTGCAATAACGGTCAAAGCACCCATGAAGGCGGGCATTACAAGAGATACGTAGAGAATGTCTGCGCTGATGCCTACTCCATTAAGGACCCAGTAGAAGAAGGCACTCGTAAAGGGCACTCCAAGATAGGACGTCGTAGTCATATCACGTCCGAACGGGACCCAAGTTGTTTCATCAAACCATGTAAAGAAGGCTCCATACCCATTGTCGACCACATACTCCGTCACTTTAAGCTGAAACCACGGGTCGAAAGCTCGGACGACTGGTTGTGAGTTTAGGAGAGGTAGTAGACGGAGAATCAGAGCGGCAAAGAATATGATGGCAAGTGCTACCGCCAGAATCACAGAGCCACGTGAGATCTTTGCCTTGGGCCGACGAAAGACCTGCCTGAGGAATCTTCCTGAGGACCGTTTGAATCTATCGTATCTGGACATATGGAGTGTTCTCTCCGTTCTGACTCGAAGTCATCCGAGCAAATCTTGGTTGTGCTAAAAAGGTTGCTGTTAGTCTTACGACTGTACAACAACTCTAATGCATCTGTGGGCAAATACGATTTGAAAAGTGACGCTGTATGGAGTTACAGGAGAGCAGGTTATGGCGCTGTTTAGTGAGAACCGTGCAAAGGGCCAGGTCCAAGCCCTGGCAGGTCTGGGTCCGACTCGGATCAATCTCGTTTAGCTCTATTCTGATTCAGTGTATTCAGCGTAGGCCTTGGAGTCCATCAGAGCTTTCTTCTCCTCATCAAGGTTGGAGGGCTTAATCTTCATCATCCAGCCCTTTCCATAGGGATCCTCGTTGACGAGCTCTGGAGCGTCCTCAAGCTGTGTGTTGACCTCAATTATCTCTCCGGAAACTGGTGCGAAGATATCAGAAGATGCTTTCATGGATTCGACCAGTCCACATTCAGTATTGGCCTCGACCGTGGAGCCTACCTCGGGAAGCTCTACGAAAGTAATCTCATGCAGAGCGTTCTGTGCATAATCAGTTATACCGACAATCGCAAGGTCGCCCTCGACCTTCACCCACTCGTGTTCCTTGTTGTACATCAAATCATCAGGTACGTTGGAGCCTTCCGCCATTATTGTGCACCACTGAGTCCGGGTGAGTGGCATATCACCTTTAAATCAAACGGATTGTCAAACACCTCGACTTGCACCGTACATCTCAGGATCATAGAACGGCCATCCAGTGACCTCAGCCTTCCTATGACGGCCCTTGATGTCCACTTCCACTACGTCACCATCGCAAACAAGTCCTGGCTTCACATAGGCAAGACCAATTCCCTTCCCAAGGAGAGGGGACATGACTCCACTGGTCACTTCGCCAATTGGTTCACTCTTGAGGAGTACAGGGTATGGATCTCTCGGAATGCCTCTGTCAATCATAACAATACCAATCCGCGTCTTCTCGACTCCTTCTTCCTTCTGTCGTTTCAGTTCCTCATATCCGATGTAGTGTGGATCGACCTTGAACTTGACCGCATAAGGGATTCTTGCCTCTAGAGGTGATGTTTCCTCATCCAGTTCGTGTCCGTAGAGGACAAGGCCGGCCTCAAGACGTGTAGAGTCTCGAGCCCCAAGACCGCAGGGTTTCACACCCAGCTCCTCACCCTGTTTGAGAAGCTCTTCCCAGAAGCCGCTGGCCCTCTTTTTCCCCTCCTCGGTATAGGGCGTGTTAAGAACAAGAATCTCTGCCCCATCTTCTCCGGTGTAGCCGGTTCGACAGAGATAGCAGTCGTATCCGGCTAGCTTTACACGGTTGCAGGTGAATCTGCCGTATTCGTTGAGGTCGTGGTCAGTCAACTTACTCAGCAAGCTCATGGCCATAGGACCTTGAACAGCAATCATAGCAATTTCCTTGGACTTGTCTTCGACGTCAACTTCGAAGTCCTTTGCATGCTTCATCAGATGGGCATTAATCTTGGGACCGTTTACTGCATTCGTTACCCAGATGTACTCATTCTCCCCGACTCGATAGAGCATGAGGTCATCATGCATTCCCGCCCGTTCGTTGAGACACGTGGTGTAGTGACCTCGATTCACATTCAATTTGGCAACATTATTCGTGGTCAGAGTCTGAAGGAATTCCCCGGCCTGTGAACCCTTGATGATGAACCTGCTCATGTTTGAAGTGTCGAATATCCCAACGGCATCTCTCACAGCCATGTGTTCTTCTCGAATGTCTGTGAAGCGAACTGGCATCTCCCAACCGACGAATTCCACAAGATCCCCGTGTTCTCTATGCCAATCATAGAGCTGGGTGCGTTTAAGTTTCTCAGCCACGGAAGCTCACCCTGAATTGTACTGCGTCTGGGCGCCTACGCATGGCTTTATTTTCTTCTATCTATACCTCGGCACAGGTAGTTCTAATTGGCTCCTCATACAGTCAAGGTCGCTGAAATAGAGTTGGGCAGTGGCCATCCAGTCCGCGTAATGGGAGTTCTCAACCTATCTCCTGAGTCCTTCTATTCAGGTTCAGTAGTCTCTACAGAAGACCAAATCAAGGACAAGGTAGAGCAACTGGAGAGAGAAGGGGCGGACATAATAGATATTGGTGGTGCCTCCACTGCTCCTGAGAGCGTATATGGAACAAGAAGTGTGTCAGAGGACCAGGAACTCCGTAGAGTCGTTTCTGTCTTTGGATTGATTCACCAGACGACCAATTTGCCCCTTTCTATCGACACGACCTCCTCGAGAGTCGCAGAGAAGGCCGTCGGATTGGGTGCTTCTCTTGTGAACGACGTGTCCGGACTTAGAAAGGATCCAAACATGGCAAAGACTGTTGCAGACCTTGATGTGCCTGTGATTCTAATGGCGATGTGTGAAACGCCCTGTAGCAGTGTGTCAGAGTCAGTTCATGCACTTAGAGAGAGTATACAGATAGCCGAGCACGCAGGGGTTGATAATGGCAACTTGATTGTAGACCCAGGCATTGGTTTCGGCAAACCGGCTCAAGCGGACTATGCCCTACTCAGAGAGCTGCCGCGCTTCGCTATGTTTGGTCACCCAGTTCTGGTAGGCGTTTCAAGAAAGGCTTTCATAGGCGAGCTACTTGGACTGTCAGAGCCTGAAGATAGACTAGTTGGAAGTGTTGCTGCAACCTCAATTGCTGTAACAAGAGGAGCTGACGTAATCCGTGCTCATGATGTGAGAGAGGCGAAGATGGCAACAACGGTGGGAGAAAGCCTGAGAAGCACTTTCAGAGGAATTGGAGAGAACATGGAGCTGGTCAACATCCGCGATGAAAGAGAGGCTGAGATTGTGATTGAACAGGTTGGAGTACAGTCCGGCATAAGACAGGCATTATCCAGAAAAGCAGTGACTCTCAATCTCTTGCTCAGGAACGTGAAAACACCTGCTGCATTGATTATCAAACAGGAAATGCTTGCTCTAGGAGGAGATGCAGCGTACCACCATGATACCATCGACTCTGGTGTGGACAACACTGATGTCCTGGTGATGGGAACCCCCATCCACTTTGACAAGCTTGTCAAGAAGCTGGGTGGAATGAACTACTTCGGAATAGACAAGATTGCTTTGGGAATGCAAGATCTGTTGAGTGGGCGGGAGCGTCGTTGACAGGGGGCATGATGGAATGGACGGAATGGAAACCTCTGTATGACGAGATTGTGAAGAGGCTCAGTCTTGACCCCAATGCGGACCGTCATTCCACAGAGGTTCTCAGTCAGCTTCTTGAGAACAAGGACCCGGGACCAACACTTCAGCAGATTGAAAGACTGATTCGAGGAAGGCCCACAATTGTATGTGGTGCGGGACCCTCGCTTGACCGTCATCTGAGGGAAATGATTCCTCTTGGAACTCTGGATGGCTCCACTTGTGTCGCCTCTGATGGCGCAGCATCGGCGCTATTGGAGGTCGGTATCAGATGTGACATTCTCGTCACGGACTTGGATGGTGACCTTAAGAGTATCCGAGAAGTAGTCAGAAGAGGTGCAATCCCTGTTGTGCATGCACATGGAGACAACATAGACCTGGTAAGAGAGATTGTTCCTACATTTGAAACCGTTGTGGGTAGCACTCAGGTCGAGCCGACAGAAAGAGTGTTTCTTTGGGGAGGCTTCACTGATGGAGACAGAGCCTGCTACCTAGTTGCGCAGTATAGACCTTCCAAGGTGACCTTGGCAGGAATGGACTTTGGAGAAATCGTCGGTCGCTGGTCGAAGCCAGGTTATAATGCCGATTACCCTGCAGATTCTGTGAAGAGAGAGAAGCTTGCAATTGCGGGGGAACTGATACACAGACTCAGGTCTCAGAGCAGTGTAGAGTTCACGCTATTATAGCTAGTTTGCCTTTGAACATCTACTAGAAATTGAGAATGTTATAGAATAGAGATGGATGGCCTATCCAATCTTCTCGCTCATCATGTAGGAGAGCACGAGAAATGCAGTGCCAGCCAACAGCATGCCCAATACAATCAGTCGAGTTGCGTATCCTGGCTGAAATACGTACTTCGAAGCGTAGTATATCATTCCCAGTCCTATAGCCCCGACCATAACAACAACTGAGGCGACTATGCCCTCCATCCCGAGCTGAACATCGAGCCCAGGTGCAATCAGTAGTGGTGGGCCGCCTTGAGGGTTGCCCGCAATGACTGGTGGTGTCCTAATCAGAGTGTAGATGTTGCCTCCAAGTATGAACAGGATTGCCACAAAGACAAGAGCGAAGACAACGATATCAGGAGGCCTCGTTGGCATCTTGAAACGAGGTCTTTTTAGCCTCACTCTTGGTCTTACGATAAACCGCGGCCACCAGGGCAAGTATCTACACCTGAGCGGTGTGGTTTGGCGGTCTGCTTTTAAGACTATCGTGAGAATGAGAAGTGTACCAGCCAACAAGAGGCGAGAAAGACTGTCTAGGGTCCTGATAATATCTGAGAAGCCGTCAGCCGCAAAGAGAATTGCTGAGGCCTTGGACGAGCATTCTACTCCTGACGAGATAAAGAAGGGAAAAGTTTCATACTTCGAATGTAGAAGAGATGGGGATACTCTTCTTGTGGCATACGCTCTTGGGCACCTCTTCGATTTGCGTCAGATTGAGAAAGGCTGGAAATACCCAAGACTGTCCACAGAGTGGGTACCAAAGTACGAGGTCAATAAGAAAGCGACCGG
>JBHLOD010000025.1:0-9357 GCA_048940825.1 Promethearchaeota archaeon
AGCTCAAGAGTCATGCTGACTGCTCCTCCTTCATCAGCTTGCATATGAAGAAGCCCTCGGTTCCGTGCAAGTGGGGTAGAAACCTTCTCGCCTTGCTGAGTGAGCTATCTAGATCCACTCCGTACGGCTCAACGTAACCGGGAGAACCAAACTCAAACGGAATATCGACGACCCGCATCTCTGGATGTCTTTGAAGCACCCCATCGATGACGTACTCGTTCTCTTCAGGAGCGATTGAGCATGTTGAGTATACCATGGTTCCCCCTGGAGCCAATCCAATGACTGCGGCCTCAAGCAATTCGTCCTCTTTCGTGGCACAGAACCTGACATCTGCCATTGACCTGCTTGTCTTTCTCGATGGCTCAAGAGGAATTAGACCCTCGCCAGAGCAGGGTGCGTCAAGCATGATTCTATCAGGGGTACTGCCCATTTGACTCAGTTTCCTAGAATCGCCTCGTACCACTATCGAATTGGCTACGCCGCACCTCTGAATGTTACTCTCCAACGAGGCTATGCGTCTCCTGTCGGAGTCGATTGCAATCACTGTTCCAGAGTTGTTCATAAGCTGGGCAATATGCGTAGTCTTCCCACCCGGCGCGGCAGCCATATCAACAACTATCTCTCCTTCATGCGGGTCCAGAACGCTGCTTGCTGTCATCGAGGGAACTCCCTGTACATAGTAGTATCCGAGCATATGCTCAAATAGTGCACCCGGAGAACCATCTCCAAAGTCAGCCCAGAGCCCCTCCTCCAGCCACGGTATACGTTCCAATGTGACATTCTTGCTCTCAAGCCGAGATACGAGTGAATCAACAGTTGTCTTCAGTGTGTTCACTCTGATTGCTGTCCGGATGGGCATTTCGCATGCTTCAATGAACTTGAGGGTATCATCCTCACCCCAAAGTGATAGATAGCGTTCGATCATGTAGTGGAGATATCCAAATTCACCTGCAATCTCCTTCGCTCTCTGTCGCAGGTGTTTCTTTGACATCTCATCACTCTTCTCTACTACCTTGAGGTTCCAAGGCTTTTCTTCAGCTCATCAATTCGCGGACCGATGAGAGTGACAGGATCTGTTAGCTTGTCAGGTGTAGCAAGGTCTTTGAACCCCGAGCCAGTTATTGGGACAACCACTGTGTCGGACCTATCTATCACTCCTTGTTCCAGAAGCGTTTCAAGCCCTGCCAGTGCCGCCACTCCACTTGGTTCCGCAAAGACTCCCTCTAATCTTCCGAGCAGGACCAAGTATTTCTCAATCTGCACATCTGGAACTGCGACTGCCTCTCCCTTGGTAAGACTGAGGTACTTCAGGGCTGCATCACCGTCCCACGGAAATGGATCTGCAAGCCCGCCTGCCACGGTTTCGTTCGAGTCCCAAGGCTGGATTCTGAGCGGATTCTGCTGTTCTTTGAACGCCCTCACTATCGGTGCGCAACCCTCTGGTTGGACAACCACTGGTCTTGGGAGCTGATCGATAAGTCCCATCTGCTGGAATTCCCAGAGCCCCTTCATAGTTCCAGCCATAAGCCCTCCGCTTCCTGTGGGGAATAGTATCCAATCTGGTAAATTCCATGCCATCTGTTCAGCGATCTCATACCCAAGCGATTTGGTCCCCTCGAACTGGAAGCAGTTGAAAGGCCCGAATGAAGGGGCGGGTGTCCACCCAAGTTCGTCACACGCAATCCGGAGAAGAGTCGTAGTTGGGTCAACACCTTCCTCGACTTTGCGAACACGAAAGACACGCGCCCCAAGAGTCCTGAGATGGATCAGCTTTCCAGCTGGAGCGTCTTCTGGCACGAATACAACCGCTCTCAATCCCCCCTTCGCGGCATATGTGGACATGGCAGCAGCTGCATTTCCGGAGGAAGCTGCTACTACAGTTTCCGCCCCATCCTCCCGTGCACGGCTCACGCCAACGCATATTGGACGGTCCTTGAAAGATCCTGACGGACAGACGGTTTCAATCTTCAACCGCAGGTTCGAGATTCCCATCTCCTCTCCCAACCGTTCGGCTTTGATAAGGGGAGTATCTCCCTCGCCAAGAGTCACAATATTGTCACGATGCCTTAGAGGCATGAGCTCGAAGTACTTCCAAAGCCCGCCTTTGCGGCTCTCAATGCTATCATGAGAGAAAGACTCCTTCAAAGACTCCAAGTCGAACGTTATGTCGATCCTGCCGCCACAGTTGTCATTTGGTGGTACATCATCGTCTGTGTACTCTTTGCCGCATTTCGCACACTTGTAACCAAGGACTCTCGACAAGATGACACCCGCTCTGAGTGGGTTGTGATTCCAGTTATGTGGATTGTGGCCCACGGCTTTCCGTGTCATGCCTAGAGAAACACCTAACTCCAACTCTTACGTTGAAATCATTGATGGCGGCCCAAAGGAGAGGCACAAGAATGAGTGAAACGGTCTTTGAGGTCGAGGTCAAGGCCCCGATTAGTGACCCAGTATCCGTCAGAAATGCTCTAGAACGCATAGGAGCTCAGCAGCTGAACAGTGAAACACAGACGGATGCATACTATGACCATCCTTGCAGGGCGTTCCGTGAAACTGATGAGGCCCTGCGACTCAGAAGGAGGCTCCCGGTTTCCCAGAAACTCTCTGAGGATGCTGATGAACCCAAGCCACTTTACGAACTCACGTATAAGGGCCCAAAAGTCGATTCGCTGTCGAAGACCAGAATCGAGCTATCTGTAGGTGTAGCTGACGTCGATGCAGCCAATTCTCTTCTTGGTCATCTTGGTTTCAGATATGTTGGCGATGTTGTGAAGAAGCGTTCTTTCTATTCTTTCGGTGACATGACTCTGACTCTGGATGAAGTGGAAGGAGTAGGAGATTTCCTCGAGATTGAGCAAGTAGTCGCCTCCAAGGAACGAATAGAACCGTTGCGCGAGGAGATGTTCAAGGTTCTTAGAGAACTAGGACTCGACCCAGAAACGTCAATCCGGAGCTCCTACCTCGAAATGTTCCTTGAGAAGAAACCTCCCTAACTCTCGTCTTGGAGTTGTCTACGCAATTCCTCCACAAACGATTGCAGGACTTTGTGACGTTCTTCTGCCATCTCTCTTGCAGTTTCAGTATACATGAGGTCGTGAAGCTTGAGCAGTTTCGCATCTGCATGTTTCAAGAAGGCTTCAAATCCTGCGTTCTCTACGGCCGCCTGAGCTACTGCACGGAACACACCAATGGCCCCCATCGCATCCAGTTTGTCAGCGTCGCTAAGTATCTCTCCCTCAAGTGAAGTAGGTGTGAGATTCTCACTGAAACGGTGTGTCCTGATGGCTTCCTTGACGCCCTGAATCTCTGCTTCTGTGTATTCCAATTCCCTGAGAATGCCTTCTCCGATATCGCCTGAGAGTTTCGAATGAGAAATCCCGGTTTCTTCCTCTCGGAAGCGTCCAACATCATGAAGGAGTGCAGCAGCGCCCAACACCCTCAAGTCGGCATGCAGCTCCCTTCCTATTTCCATCGCGATGGAATGGACACGTTTCACATGATCGTAGGCGTGCGCGCCTGCTTCTGAGCGTGTCATCTCCTCAAGTACAAATGAGTCAATTCTCTCCTCAAGTGTCATTGTCCTGCCCACTCCGTCTTCTCGGGTCTTCATGTAACCGCCTACATAATGATATTGTTGCGTGTCGGGCCTTTCGATTTATGGGAGAGTGGAAAGGTCCGAGAAACCCTTTAATTCATTGAGCCGGACGGTTCATGGCAGATGACTCACCACCTAATGCGGGTTCTGCCCCAAATATCGCGAGAACCTAGAAAATGAGAGGTATAATCACTTGAGTGCCGCCGTTACGACTGACGACCGTAGAATGGGCTTCACTACTGTAGTCAGTTCACTGATTCTGGTCGCAATGATAGTCTGGGCACTCTATTCGTTTGTTCTTGTGCAGTTTGTTGGGGTGAGAGACTACGACCCGCACACTTCATACGATGACGCGATAGAATGGGACTACGATATCCCTTGGGCCGGCGGACAATCTAGCTGGTTCGACAACATCAACTATACTGATGTCCCAATGAACATGTCATTGCCGGATGATCTGCTTGATCAGATGGAGAATACACTGTTCTATGTCGCGCCCGAGGATCCTCCGCAATTATGGCGGAACACTGCCTATGATAGTTATGACGGCGCCTCATGGACAAAGTCTGATACAACACAGTGGGCCCTCGGAGAGATTGACCCCCTCTTTGCCACAAACCCAATCTACAGAGTATTCTTGAATGTGACCCCAGGACCAAGTGCCTCCAACATCGAGATCCCATCACTGTTCCCTGACGCCATGATAATTCAAGGCTCCTTTGAAACGGGAGAATTGGTAGGAGGCGTGTATCAACCCCATAGTCCAAGCAGGTTACAGAGTTACAACCTCTATACAGATGAATATGGTACAGCTCTACTAAGTCCGTTCTTCATAGGCGACCCTGACCAGAGCATTCTGCTCAGCTACGAAGTCACTTACACTGACCAGAATCTCCTCGATATCGCGACTAGGGCCCTTAATGGAGACCAAGCTCCGCCACAGATTCAAAGCATGTACTCAACTTTGAGTGGAGTGACACTAACCCAGAGGGTAATTGACAACGCATCTGTGTTTCTGGGGGCAGGCAACGCATATCAGACAGCTATGGTCGTCGACAATTACTTCCGAAGCGGCATATTCGAGCTGATGCTAGACGATTACAATGACCGTCCGCCTCCAGGCCAAGAGGTTACCGATTGGTTTCTTGAGAGAGGCGGTGGACTTCCTATGGACTTTGCTACCGCCTACTGTGTCTTCATGAGGTACCTTGGTATTCCTGCCCGCGTCACTCTGGGTTACGCTGTAGGTGACCCAATGGGAGGATACCGAGAGATCAAAGTTCGTCACATGATGTTCTGGGCAGAGGTCTTCGTTCCTATGACCGGCCATCCCGAAGGTGGCGAGTGGATTCAGGTCCTTCCCATTCCACTCCCCGGCAGCATGGGCGGCGGAGAAGATCCCGTCAATATGGGATCTGGCAACGCCCAGCTTTGGGTCTGGCCGAACCTATCGCCGGCATGGGTTCAAATTGGCACGCCCTTTGTACTGAGTGCACTCTTGATGGTTGACTATGTTCCTATTTCCACACCGGAATTCATATCGTTCTACGATGTGACTGACTCTGTGGACATGGGTACGCGCCAAATTCAACCCGGAATCCTGCTCCCGCTAGCAAATCTCACATACGTGTTCCCGTCGGGTTCTACCGTGGGACCTCACAACATCACAGCCACATACTCCACCGCAGGTTTCACGGTTGCCAACTGGACCATAGTTTCTGCGGCATCAACTCCTATTCCGATGGTGGCTTCTTCTGAACCAGAGAAGACCTTTTTCGCTAGTGAAACTATTGACATCGACATAAAACAGGGTCTAGACACCCATTCTGCACATTGGAACGACACACTTGATATCCGGGGTAATATGACCGATTCTGAGGGCCAGCCAGTAGATGGCACTACACTGAACAATCCATGGATGCAGATAATGTGGGACAATGACCAGATCGGTTCCGCCCTAATCCAGGCCAATGGGTCCTACAGGTACCTACTCTATATTGATGGTAGCAACTCCACGTTGATGAGCCTGATGGATCCTGGAGCACATGAACTCTGGTCAAGCTATGCGGGAGAATATGACCCGGGAACAGGACTTCCAATCTACCTACCAGCTAGGTCGTCTGACAATTCAACTGTTACAGTCTATGGGCTTGCCACGTCATATCTGACTGTCAGTCCAAATCCAGCATGGAGAGGGGCGACGCTCAACTATCAGGGTGTGCTCCAGCTCTTCGATGGCACGATTCTTCCCTTCGAGAGTGTTGATATCTACTTCAATGGGACATATCTCACTACTCGCGTGACAAACGGTTTCGGATTCTTCTCGTACGACCACCCAATTGCCAGCGACCACGATCTTGGGTGGGCAAATGCCTACATCAACTGGACCTCAACAATCCCGGGTGTTTCGGATAGCTCGGATGTTGTACCGGTCGAGATACGTCGGCGGCCTGTTGACATGTCAAACATGGATGGGACCTGGTGGTGGAAGCCCTCTCCAATTCACATTTGGGAAAACATCACGATATATGGCTGGCTTTTGGACGGTACAAATGGGACTGGTCTACCAGGGAAGATAGTAGACTTCTGGTGGGACAATGGAACCGCTCCAGTCCATATTGGATCGAACACCACACTTGCAGCGGGATACTATGAGTTTACGTACACTGTTCCCGCTGGCTATGAAGGATTTGTTGACTACTGGGTGACTTTCACTTCGATGGACATGTACTACGATGATTCTCAGTCGCCTGTGCGACAGGTTGAGGTCAAGAAGTGGGACGTCGATATCACAATATTCTCAGACCCCGACCCGGTTTATCTTGGATGGACTCTCACGATTCAGGGTATCGTTTCTCTTCCTGAGATCGCATGGCCTGTCCAGAACGCTCCTGTTACAATCTGGTGGCATAATTCGACTGGGCTGTTCAATCTCACAACTGTCTTAACAAACTCGACGGGTGGGTACATCTACTATCACCAGATACCCAGGAGTCATGAGTATGACACCAATGCCACACTCTATGCGACCACTCCTACCTATCCTCACGTTCACGGAGGTGAGTCATGGCATCTTTATCCATTCATTCTCCAGCCTTCGACCTATCTCAGCGTCTACTCAGACGGTTCGGTATTTCATCTCAATGAAACAGTGTATATCTATGGTGAACTACTGGACGAGTTCGGTTCACCGATTCCTGGAGAAAATGTGACAATCTACTGGTCCAATAACACAGGTACCTACTCCTACGTACGCACAACCAATGTGACTGGTTACTACGAGCTCTTCAATCCACTCTCACTCAACCACGACGAGGGCATTGTGGATGTTTGGGCGTACTTCCCCGAAACTGGGCCTTATGCTGAAGCATCAGCTATACTTGTACCTTCACTCCGGCTTCAGAAGTTTCAGACCTTCTTCACGATTAACCCGATTAACGGAACATATCATCTTGACGAGGTCATGTACTATTCAGGTACACTGAGATTCAGCCACAATTTGAGTCCCATTCCTGGAGCCAATGTTACGATCTACTACCAGAACACCACGGGCACGTATCCATATTCCAAGATAACGGATGCCACAGGTGGGTTCAGCTTCCAGTACAACTTCTCTCTCTCGGACCTACCTGGACCCATTTCGATATGGTGCGAATACATCAGCACGGATCCACTCTGGAGTGATGCATTCTCGTTCAGTCAAGGTGCCACTCTTATCTTGTATCAGCTGGAACTCAATCTCGCGATACAACCTTCCGTCTATCTTGATCAAGGACTGCTGATTGAGGGATGGTTGACTTACCTTGGAGGTGTTCCTCCTCTTGTGGGAGAACCTGTCGATATCTTCAGGTCAGGAAGCCCCGTTGGTCCTTGGACTCACTTAGCGAGTAGGCCCACTGACGGAACAGGATACTTCAGTTACACACACTATTTCGCCGTACCACCTGATTCTGAAGGCTTCTACTACTTCAAGTGCAACTATACAAGCACGAGTCCTTACAATGACAACATAGAGAGCGGAATACTCCAAGTAGACGCACAGAGATACCCAATTTGGATGGACGTCTTTCTCGCACCGAATCCGGTTTATCAGAATGAAACGGTGACAGTCCAAGCTCACCTTTACTTCTCGCACAACGGAACGGACTTGGCTAGTGCGACCATCGAGCTGTACTGGTTCAACGGAACAACTCACAGGCTGGATGACATTCCTCTGATTACAGATGCGACCGGTTGGGTCAGTTTCCCATACTCTAGCATGGACGAAGATACAGTCCGGTTCGGGATTGAGGTCTACGGGGTCTACGATGGAACGCCTTTCATTGCGAATTTCGAGTCCAATCATGAGGTTCTCCAGCTAGACCAATGGTTGACTACGATTAGTGGATTTGACGCTGGATTACCAAGCTACTACATTCTTCAGACGGCGCCGATAAGTGGCACCCTTACCTATGTGGTGGGACCAGACCCCATTGGTGGTGCCACGATTCAGATTCTAGTTGATGGAAGTCCAGTTGATACTACAGTTACGGCACTTGATGGCACTTTCATTTACTATTGGACAATTCCCGAAACAACCTCTCCAGGCTTCCACGACATAAGCGCACAGTACATATCGCCGCTGAATTGGGTTGCCGACTACACGACTCCTCCAATCACTGTTGACATTCAGCGGTACATAGTAGACCTCACGGCAAGTCCTGATGCCTACACCGTCTACAGAGGTGGCTCCTTAACGATAAGTGGCAATCTCCGATTCCTGAATGGTACTGCTATGGACGGCTACCAGGTTGAGATTCATTGGGACAATGGTACAGACTGGGTTGTCCAGACAATCACGATCACGGACGCCTTGGCGGGGTCCTTCAACTACGTTCTCAACATCGGTTGGGCTCATCGCGCCGACATGAACCAATACTACGTAATGTTTGTTCGTCCCAATCTGGCCTTCGAACCTGCATCCACGCCTCCTGAGGCGATTGAGGTGCGAGGACAAGTTGTACTTCATCTCGATGCCCAGACTGTCTTCTCAGTCAGAAGGGGGGACTCCTTCACACTATCAGGGTATGGGCTGTTTGGTGGAATACCTATGCCTTTTGTCCCAATCCAGATACTCGCTGACAGCAATCCGATTGACTCTACAGTCACTGGACCTGACGGAACATTCAGCATCGACATTCAGGTCCCCCCGACATTTCCTAAGGGCACATACAACATCAGTCTACAAGTTGACCCAATAGGTTTCTTCGATGCCGCTGGTCTATCAGACTACTGGTGGGTGCAAGTTCCTATTGACACGATAGTCACAGTCACTCTTCCCCAGTCATACGAGGTCATGCCAGGTGAAACAATCTGGGTAGACATAGCAATTGAAGATGTAGACAATAACCCAGTTAACGATACAGACGTGAGCATCTTCTTGGGAGAAAACCACATTGCCGATAGATACATTCCAGGCATCTCAGCAGGATTCTCGCTAGCAATCCCAACAGATTGGACTGGGGTCGGAAGTGGTATTCACCCAATTACTGTCAGGTTCCCAGGAGATGGGCCTAGAAACCTCCTAGCCTCATCTGGCGATTCCATTTATACTGTGCATTATATCGCTGAAGTTGTCTTTGACTTCGGAGGGACCCCTGCACAGGTCACAAATGGCACCGATTTCGTCATCTCGGTAATACTGACCGATGAAGTCGGCAACCCCATTAGGTATCGCGATGTCAACCTCCTTGTCAACAGGACTTGGGTCTACGCTGAAA
>JBHLOD010000026.1:0-9137 GCA_048940825.1 Promethearchaeota archaeon
AGGAGATGCATGGAAGAGGGGGACGTAGAGGATCTTGAGCGTGAGATGGAACGTCTGGCCATTGAGGTTGAGCAACGATATGGAACCCTGAAAGACCTAGAGGGAGTATACCTCATTGCCGGTATCGGTTCGCACAGAAAGGCTTGGATTCGCTTCTGGTATAGAGCAAAGGTTAGAGGTATGCTCAGGTTTGAAGTTCGGGATACACAACCGGCTGGCCTGATTCCGTTCACTGCTGATATGTGGCGATTGGGGGATCCGCTAGAAGAGCTCGACATTGTACAGAGCCTTCAAGCATTCCCAATTCTAGTTCCAAACATGTCAACAAGAAGATGGCTCAAAACGGAGGTTTCTGGAGATACTGAAGCCGAGTCGCTTCCAGACCTTCTGCTCGTCATAGACTCTAGTGGGTCAATGACTTGGTCTTTGGGTCCGAAGAACGTTTCAGGTCCCTATCATACCGCGCTCGTGTCCGCCTTTGCCGCAATGGATTTTGCACTTCGGAAGGGAAGTAGGGTGGCTGTAATCAACTTCTCTGATGGCATACGAGATTGTGACTGGTCTAGGGAGCGATCGGTAGCTGAGAGAGTGCTGCTAGCCTACCAGGGCGGAGGGACCCAAGCCCCAATCAAGAAGATTGCTGACAAGTGCAAGAGTGCCGAGTCGAACGTAATGGTCTTGATGATTACAGACGCAGAAATCGCCAACTGGGACAAACTGATGAAGTCTATCTCCGATATTACACGACTTGGTCACAAGTACTTCATGTTTCACATTGAGCCGGAGTACCACAGTCTGAGAAAGAAGACGCTCGAACTGCTGCGAAGAGCTGGAGCGAATCACTTTCCTGTGAGTTCAACAGAAGACTTGCCAGGATTGGTCATCAGAGAAGTCCGGAGAGTCTATGGGAACTAGACTGCTCGACTCTTGTCTAGTCAGACCTACTCTGTTCCTTTTCGGAACCCGGTTGTGGAAGTCCAAGCAAGTCGGCATGCATCGACTTCGCCGCAATTCTTCCGGCTCCCATGGCCTCAATGACCGTCGCCGATCCGGTCACGATATCGCCACCCGCCCACACCTTGGGAATGCTTGTGCGGTTATTGGCATCGACTTCGATGTATCCCCACTTGGTGAGCCTGAGCTCGGGTATCGTCTTCGTGAGCAAGGGGTTCGCTCCGGCTCCTATGGATATCACGACTTGGTCACAAGCTATCTCGAAATTGGAGTCCTCAATAGGAATGGGTCTACGTCTTCCGCTGTCATCAGGCTCTCCGAGCTCCATCTTGATGCACTCAATACCAACCACTTTACCATCCTCGCCAAGTATCTTGACCGGATTGGAGAGGAGTTTGAAGACGATGTCCTCCTCGTCTGCATGATGTACTTCTTCGCCTCTTGCCGGCAACTGCTCACGAGCGCGACGATAGACAATGGTCACATTGGCGCCCAGACGTTTTGCTGTGCGAGCAGAGTCCATTGCCACGTTTCCGCCACCCACCACACATACGTGCTTGCCCGGAGGAAGGGGTGAGTCATATTCTGGGAATAGGTACCCTTTCATCAGATTCGACCTGGTTAGATATTCATTGGCAGAGAAAACTCCGTTGAGTTCCTCCCCTTCTATCCTCATGAACCAAGGAAGTCCGGCTCCCACGCCAATATAGATTGCATCGTAGTCTTCGAGCAGCTCCTCCATCCCGACCGTCATACCAACAACGACGTTTAGCTCGAACTTGACGCCTTGCTGTATGAGATAATCGACTTCCGCTTTGACAATCTCTTTCGGAAGTCTGAACTCAGGAATACCATAGACAAGAACGCCACCAGCCTCATGAAGCGCCTCAAACACTGTGACCTTATGGCCCAACAGAACTAGGTCTCCGGCAACAGTGAGCCCTGATGGTCCGGACCCGACTACAGCAACTCTCTTTCCGGATGGCTTCGGCTTTGGCGGAATCTCCACCAAATCGTTGTTTCTTTCATAGTCTGCCACAAATCGTTCTAGAGCGCCGATAGAAACTCCGCCGTATTTCTTGAATAGAGTACAATCCCCTTCGCATTGGGTTTCCTGAGGACAGACTCGGCCAGTCACCGCAGGAAGTACGTTGGTTTCCTTGATCAGTCTGGCAGCCTCGACAAACTTGCCCTGGGAAACGAGCGCAATGAACTCAGGTATTTGAACGCCGACGGGACAGCCTGAAACACACGGTTTCTTTCTACAGTCTAGACACCTGAGGGCCTCCTTCATAGCTTGCTCAGGGGTTAGTCCAAGTGGTACCTCTTCGAAGTTGGCCGCTCGCGCCGCAGGATTCTGTTCTGGCATCTTTGCACGCGGGATTGCCATTCTCTCTTTCGGTGACAGCGTGTTTACCTTCTCAGTCACCTAAGCCACCTCCTCCTGAGCGTCACTCTCGTCTAGGATTGCCCCGTCTGTTCTACACTTGTGGAACTGGAAGGCGAGGTTCTCTTCTGCAACATATGCGCTTTTTCTTGCAAAGACCAAGTCCCAGTTCACTTTATGGCCGTCGAAATCAGGCCCATCGACACATGCGAACTTGGTCAATCCTCCAACCTCAACCCGACACACACCGCACATGCCAGTTCCATCCACCATTAGTGTGTTGAGGCTGGCTACTGTTGGTATCTCATATGGTTCGGTGCCCTTACATGAAACCATCATCATGTAGGTGCATCCCACAAAATGCGCGTGGTCAATCTTGCCCTCTTTCTCCAAGATGTGAGGCAGAGCTTCCTTCACATGGCCCTTGATACCGCGAGACCCATCCCCAGTGACGATATAGAGCTCGTCCGCGACTTTTCTCAGGTTATCCTCATTGTACACTATGTATGATGTTCTTGCCTCAAGGAGCCCAATCACACGATTGCCTGCCTCTTTGAAGGCTCTGGCGAGAGGGTAGATTGCACCTAGTCCATAGCAGCCCCCGCCAATAAGGACTGTCCCGTGCTTCTCAATCGTTGTAGGTCTCCCGAGCGGGCCGACCACTGTGTGCACAGTGTCACCAGGCTTGAGTCGCCCCAACTTCATTGTGGAAACGCCGGCTTCTAGATAGAATATGGTGATGGTGCCTTCCTCAGCGTTCCAGTCAGAGAGTGTGAATGGAACTCTCTCTCCGACAGCGTCCGGGATCACCATGATGAACTGCCCAGCCTTCGCTCGGCGGGCAATCTTGGGGGCTTCAAGAACGAGCTTCCGTACATTTGGTACGACCTCTTCGTTGACTAGTATCTTGCCGCTCATCTGGACACCTCCTCCTTCCGCCCTAGACTTTCTGCTTCCAGACGTGTCGCAAGCTCGTCAAGTGTTTCTCCTATGTACGGCCTGTCCCTTTCAGGCAAAGCCTCGATGAATGATGACAAGTCTTGGATTCGTTCAGGTAGACTCGCACCTCTGTATCTCGGATACCATTCGCTCTTTTCGCTCGAGGCGGGCTTCCAAGACTTCCTTCGCGACTGCTCTCCTACCTCAATAATGGGCGCGAAGTGCAACAACTCATCCCAGATTTCTTCGGCCTTCGAATAGCTAAAACCGTCCGCCCCTGACTTCTTGCCAATGTCTGCGAAAATGCGCCAGTCTTCTCTTGCCATACCTGGAGCCTGAACAACACTCCTAATCTTGAGCGGTTTCATCTCGAGATTCACAAATGTGCCGTCCTCTTCAGCAAAGGTAGTAGTAGGCAGGACTACAGATGCTACATCCATCCATTCAGAGGGATAGGGGGACTGGTAGATGATCGTTGGAATCTTCTCAAAGCCTTCAAGCGATATGGAACCATCTGTAACATAGAGCACATCAAAATCCTTCTTCCTAGCCTTGTGCCTCATCTCTGTCAAGGTCAGCCCATCTGCGAAGTTCCCTTTGCCCCACGATTTTTTGACTGAAGCTAGCGCCTTTTTCACAGTAACCGACGATGGTCCAGGAAGCATTTCAGGACGCAGTCCTGCCTTGATGACCCCTGCTTCGTTACCCAAAGGAAAGAGCGGGAATATCGAACCATTGTCACCTGCAAGTCTGACTAGTGCTCTTAGGACAAGTCTAGGTTCCTTGCTCTCAAGTATCCTCGGTCCTACCAAGACAGCTCCTTTTCCGCTCTTGGTAATATCCACAATCCGTTCGGCCTGCTTCCTATCGATTCCGCGTAGAGATGCCCTATGTTCCGCTAGTTCTGACAGAATCGGTTGAAGCTTCTTGGGTTGGACATGCACATGCTCTGTTGCCCATCGACGTAGGTTCGTGCCAATCTCGCCAATAACTATGAGTGGAACTCCCTTCTTGACTACGCTGTAAACCTGCTTGGCAACGACTTGATGCGTCTTCACGAAGTCGCCACCGACTGAGATTATCCAGTCGATATTCTCTAAGTAATCAAGAGTGCGTATCCTGGTGAAGTCTTGTTCTCTGGCTAGTTCCTTGTGGATTAGAGCAGCAAAGTCAGAGCCCTGATAGTCAACATTAGAGCTCTTGATACCAACTCGAGCAAGCTTGTTGAAGAGGTAGGCCGACTCCGTACTCATATGTGGGCCTCCAAGAAAGCCTACTCTCTCTGGATTGGCTTCCGCAAGGGCCTTCGAAACCTCGTCAAGTGCCTCCTCCCAGGACACGGGTACGTATTCACTCTCTCTTCTCAGGAATGGTGTCTTGATTCTGTCGGGAGCATTGACCAAGGGAGGAATACAGAATCTACCTAGAACGCACATGTGACCATGATTTGGAGGTTTGTCAACAGATCCGGGACCAGAACCCATCACTCTTTCCCACTTCTCGTCAAGCCTGGTCTGACATCCTACACCGCACAGAACGCATGTGGTTTCAACTTCAGAGTCTGGAGTACCAATCCATTTGGTCATCCTTGGCATCAATGCACCTGTCGGGCAGACATCGATGCAGGCCCCGCAGAACCAGCAACCACTATCGATATGCGAGGATCCAAACGCCGTGTCCACTCTGGTTTCGTGTCCTCTCTGTGAGAGAGTGATTGCTCTTGTTCCCCTGACTTCGTCACATACTCTCACACATCTTGCACACAGAATGCACAGGTTGTAGTCTCTGTCGAAAAATGGGTCCTCTCTCTCTACTGGGACTTTCTTATAGTTCGGTTCATAATCGATGTTTCTTACGTCAAGGTGTTCGACAACTTCCCTCAGTTCACAGGTTTCTCTGTTTGGGCAAGTGTTGCAGCCTGTCACAGCTCCCGCCCTATATGACTCGTGTCTGTACTTCAGACAATCAGGCCACTCGAAACAGACAAGGCACGCGCTGGGATGCTCTTTGATTATCAGCTGAAGGATGTTCTTCTTCATCTTGGTCAGTTCTTCAGAATCTGTCTTGACCACCATCCCATCTTGGGGTCTGGTCGTGCATGCGGTCACGAATCCTCTCCATCCCTGTATCTCCACCAGACACATCCTACATCCTCCGTAGGCATCTAGTTCTGGATGATCGCAGAGCGTTGGCATTCGTATTCCAGCTGACCTTACGATCTCTAGCACAGACCTGGCCTGTTTGTCGAACTCAATCTTCTTGCCGTCAATGAACATCGTTGGCATTCTTATGCACCTCCCTTGTCAAAGGCCAGAATCTTCTCGACCGCGTTTGCTTTGGGAGGGCATACCTCAAAGCAGGCGCCGCATTTTATGCAGAGTTCTTCGTTAATGACATGAACTACGTCCTTCTCCCCGCTTACGGCAGAAGCCGGACAAATCCTCTTACATGCCCCACATGCAATGCAGGTTTCTGGGTTGACCCAGTACTTGATCAAAGCCTTGCACACCATCGCCCTGCACTTCTTCTCACGGATATGCTCTTCATACTCGTTACGGAAATAACGGAGAGTCGTGAGTACCGGATTAGGAGAGGTCTGCCCCAGTGCACACAGTGACCCTTCCTTGACTGTCAGAGCTAGCTCCTCTAGAGCGTCAATGTCAGACTCCTCTCCTTCTCCTGCTTTTATCTTGTCAAGAACTTCAAGCATCTGGAGAGTTCCTATCCTGCAGGGGGCGCACTTTCCGCAAGACTCCTCCTGAGCGAATGACAGAAAGAAGCGGGCAACGTCAACCATGCACGTGGTTTCGTCCATGACTATCATACCGCCCGAGCCCATCATGGTGCCTGCATCTTTCAAGGAGTCATAGTCCACCGGCAAGTCGAGACTGGCTGCTGGTACACATCCCCCAGACGGGCCGCCTGTCTGAACTGCCTTGAACTCGGCATCATTCTGAATTCCCCCACCTATGTCGAATATAATCGTGCGCAGAGTAGTTCCCATCGGTACCTCGACAAGACCTGAGTTCTCAACCTTCCCTGTCAAAGCAAATACTGCTGTGCCCTTACTCTTCTCGGCCCCCAAATCAGCAAACCAAGCAGCTCCCTTGGCTATGATGATTGAACTCGAAGCCAGCGATTTTATGTTGTTTATTACCGTGGGTTTCCCCCATAGACCAGACTCTGTCGGGTATGGAGGTCTTGGCCTAGGCATTCCGCGCTTACCCTCAATAGAAGCTAGGAGTGCTGTTTCTTCGCCGCAAACAAAAGCGCCTGCGCCTTCCTTCACATGAATCTCCACACTGAAATCGGAGCCTAGCACGTTCCTACCAACGTACCCTCTTTCTCTTGCGGTGTCAAGAGCCTTCCTGAACCGTTCTACAGCAAGAGGATACTCATGACGAACGTAGATGTAACCATCGCTTGCCCCGATGGCATAACATGCAATCATGATTCCCTCTAGGACACTGTGGGGATCTGCTTCCAGCAAAGAGCGATCCATGAATGCCCCTGGGTCCCCCTCATCGGCATTAGCGACGACGTATTTCTGTTTCCCCGGTGCGTTTCTCCCAAGTTTCCACTTTAGCCCGGTTGGAAACCCGGCACCTCCTCGCCCTCTCAGACCAGAGTCCAGTATCTCTTGGACGACTTGTTCGGGAGTCATCTCCGTAATTGCTTTCTTGAAACCCTCGTAGCCTCCTCTGGCGATGTAGTCGTCGATATCTTCGGGATCGATTTCGCCGCAGTTTCGCAGGACTATCCTAAGTTGGTGAGAATAGAATGGGATGTCGTCATACTTTGGGATTCTCTCTTCCGTGTTGGGTTCTACGTAGAATAGCCGCTCAACTGTTTCTCCTTTGAGCAAGTGCGACTCCACTATCTCGGGAATGTCCTCCTCCTTTACCATCGCGTAGAACGTGCCCTCTGGTTCAATACTGACAATGGGTCCCTGCTGGCAGAATCCATGACACCCCGTTTTCTTTACGAGAACCTTGTCTGACAGCCCTAGCCGTTTCACTTCTTCGACCAGCAATTCATGCAGTTTGGCTGACCTTGACGACTCGCAACCAGTTCCTCTGCAGATGAAGACTGTACTAAGGTCGTCGCCACTCATCAGTCAGCCCCTCCATCTTCGTCCTTCTTGTCCTGTTTGTCGATCTTGCTGAAAAGTCTGGACAAGGAACGTTGATTCGTCTTCCCGTGAACTTCGTCGTCGACTACGACTACTGGCGCAAGAGCACAGCAACCAAGACAAGCAACACGCTCCAGACTGTACCTCTGGTCTTCAGTCGTTTCTCCAGGACTGATTCCAAGCCGCTCTGTCGTTGCGGACAGAAGCTTTTCACCGCCCTGCACGAAGCAAGCAGTTCCCATGCACATCTTGACTTGATGCTTGCCGGGTGGAGAGAACCTGAAGTTCTTGTAGAATGTAGCAACACCGTAGACATCCTGCTCGCTGAGGTGCATCTCCTCTGCCAGCCACTGAACCGCCTCGTGAGGAATATAACCAAGGCGTACCTGAATCTTCTGAAGGTACGGAATAAGCTCTGAGACCAGGGCTTCTCTGGAAGGCTCGAGCATGAGCGGCCCTCCACTTGAAGGTTCATAAAAGGATTTGGAAAGGTAGCTGTGGACTACCTATCTCTTCTCGATGCAGCAAAACACACTCGAATCGTCAACCTCAATCACATAAGGTTTGACTCCCAGCTTCGAAGATATCTCTCTGAAATCTCTCGGACCGAAGGTCGTTGCCGCGAAACCGTCTTTGCACACAATTCGACCTTTTCCAGTCAAGTTCCAGTCGATTTCACCGACCAATCCTTCTTTCGATTGCATCACAAACCATTCAAGTCGCTCTTCCCAAATCTTGTTTGAATAGCTCGAGAATAGACACTGACCGCTTGGACGTGTTACTCTCAGACTTTCTCTCAACAGTTCTAGAGGGTCGATTCCGAACGCTGAGATGCCATTCTGGATGCACACGACAACATCAAAGACATTGTCGTCGAAGGCTAGGTATGACGCATCCATCTGAAGTAGGCCAGCTGACGCAGGTTCAACCGTCCGCCCGCGTCCAAAGGTGAGATTCTGATTGGAGATGTCAATCCCTACCACGTCTCCAGCGTGTTTGGAGAATTCACGCAATGCACGACCGTAGCCGCATCCAAGCTCAAGGACTGTATCAAAAGGTCGTATCCTTTCGGCCACAAAGTCTAGCTCGGCTTCCAGATACCTGACTATCCGTGGCGGGGCAATGTCATAGCACTTCTTCAAGCGCTCAGCCGAGAGCCGTGCAGAATAATAGTCTGTCATTAGGGATTCCTACGTGCCTTCTTGCCCAAGACCTCCAGCTTTGAAGGGAATCAATCTTCCTGTGAGGTATGCGGATGGTGTCTTGGAAGAACTACACTGAAAGAGTTCATTAGTCTGATGGGCTCTCATCTATGATGTAGGTGCGGCTGATGCAGAAGTCCCCCTTGACGACCGAGGAAATGCGTGTTGTAGAACTCAATGCGAACCTATTGGGAATAACACACAGCATGCTAATGCAGAACGCGGGAAGAGAGATTGCTAGGGTTGTGGCCCGGAATGAAAGGGTTGAGCGCAAGAGAGTTGTGATTCTCTGCGGCCTGGGAGGAAATGGTGGGGACGGATTTGTGGCAGCAAGGTATCTTCAGGAGGATGGCGCTGAGGTCGAGGTGTATCTTCTTGGTTCTGAGAATGACATCACAAACAGGGATGCAGCTCTAAACTGGGACATTCTCAAGAATCTCCATGAGATAAAGAGAGAGGTCTTGAAGACAGAGTCATCGGTGAAGGCATGCAAGGCCATACTCGAGGCCGACATCCTAATAGA
>JBHLOD010000027.1:0-9128 GCA_048940825.1 Promethearchaeota archaeon
TCTAGGCAGATTCATGACCGGGTCCGCATCAACTACAAGAAGCGATCTCTTGGTCTTCTCTGTGAGGATTCTAGTAAGAAGTGCGGAGGTCGTTGTCTTGCCGACGCCGCCTTTTCCAGATACCGAGATTACTAGTCGCTCTCTCATAGTTCTCACTCTCTGAGTCCGGTCTGCATGACTCCTACGTGACTGAGTGGATTATTCTCAGTCCTCTTTCCACTTGCCTGATTGAAGGTACTTAGGTATTCCACTAGAGTCCTGCGGACCAACCTTCACGGTCCAGCCTGAAACCTCCTCGGTCTCACCACTGATTCGTGCTGCCATTCCGGGGCTAATTAGGGTCTTATGCTTGACCTTATCTGCAACTCCGTATTCTTCGAGGGTCTCTGCAACCTTCTCAGCAGTCAGTTTCCTGCCTGCTACGGCAGACTGAACACTCATTCCCTCAGTGTCGACGACCACAAGGTAGGCGTCAACACCGCCCTGCTTGATATCGCTCTCTACTGTGAAATAGGTCAAAGCAAAGTTGGTTGTGTACATCACAGGAGAGTCCGGTCCAACGTCGCCAAACTCTTGGAGTCCAGCCTCGACGGCTACAGGTTTGACCGGGTCAGTATACAGGTTGCTTCTCAGGAAAGTCAAGGGCAAATCGGTCCACATGTCCAGACTATGAAGAATCACCAGGTCGGAATATCTCACCACCATGGACGCAGCCACCAGGACTTCGTCCCACTTCGTCAGCTCGGGAGCTTCGCCCTCCTTGTGATCCGCCCACACTGATATGGGCGTTGCCAGCAGGGGATAACCGAGAAGCTCATTGTCTTCCACTGTGGCAGACCTTCTGAGCTGCGTGAAGCTGTCGATTGTGGTCCCAAGGCCAGCTCTTGAGGCTGTACCCGGGTCGAGTACTAGTTCTTCGACTCCCATAGCTCTGAGAGTTGACACCAGACTCGCCAGATCATCGAGACCTCCTGGTGCATATGCTACTAGAGGAAGTCTGTGTTTGACAGCAATCTCACCCACTTCAGACCAAGTTTCCATTGTTGCCGCATATAGAAGCGGGTGTTTGTCCGCAATTGCTTTTGCCGCAGCTCCCAGCATCTCAGGATTCAGAGAACAGAGGATTATTGGCCAGTCAGTGAGCTCTGCCAGCTTCTTGGCAGCCTTCGCAAATGCTTCAGGGTCCTGTGAGACGCCTCGGAGAGCTATTCCGTCCAACCGCAGATTCTGTCCAATGTACACGTACGTCCATTCTTCAATCGCCTTGACCCTCTTTGCCATTGCTTCAGAGTCCAGATTGTCAGCCACATCGATGAAGAAAGCAACCGGATTTGTGTATCTTAGGTCGTGCCTATACAGGACTAGCTTTCCGCCTATCTTTGCAGCCTTATCGCCCACACCTATGGCCACCTCTCTGACAGGCGGACGAATAAGTTCCGTCAGTTTGGACAGCTTCTTGGCGTACTGTGCCTCCTCATAGAGAGGTGTACATGCGCCGAGTCGTACTGTGTACTCTGCAAGCTTGGTTGCAAAAGCCATACAGTTGGCCTCTCCACACTTCTCACAATTGGTTCCCGGGAGCAGGGGGTAGATGTCCAGCGGACCTGCAAGCTTCGCCATTAGACTCCCTCCGGAATGGACAGTGTGGTCCAATCAGCGTATTCCTCTACAGGTATTGACCTTCGTTCGCGCAGCCAATCAATTAGGTCATGCACCGTCTTGATGGCCGCGGGATGCATCATCATGAAGAGGTCATTGCCCGCTAGTAGCAGTGAGAGTGCTGTGACGCTCTCCCATATTGGTCCTCTAAGCTCTCTGGGCCCTAGCTCTGGTGCTTTGAGCCATGCCTCTCTGGCAGCCCACGCATTCGTTGTGCCAGAACTGATTGGGTACTGAAGCTCCTCATCTCCGAGTAGTCCGGCCAGTCTCATCCTCTGCATCATCGTGAAGGCGTATTCCAGACCGTAGCCAAGAGCGGCAGTGGTCGGATCTATCACAATCTGGTCAGGTCTTAGCCAGTCGATGAGTCTTCGGTTCAACTCCTTCTGCTCGTTGATGTCGAGTGATGTCCAAGACAATACGATTTGGTCGTGTTTCTTTGCTGCCTCCGCAACAGGCTCATAGACGTCTACCGTTGCCGAGCAGAGAAGGGTTCGTTCACCTTCACATACCTCTGCAGCCTTTGCCAGAACGGGTCCATCTTTCTCTGGGTCTCCAGCGGAGCCGATGAGAATGGGGACTTTAACCGCCTGCAAGACTTCTTCCACGGTCTTTGCAGCCTGGGCAGGAGTCGTATCTCCGAGCTGCCGATCGGTACTGATTAGATGCACCGTGATAACGTCTGCTCCGAACTTGTCAACACAGAGTTTTGCCCACTCAGCGGGATCCTCCATGACTTCTTTGTAGTGCATCTTAACTGCCTTTGCCAGGGAGATTGGCATGTCAAAGACGTCAGCTGCAATCACGGGGGGGTTCTTTGGGGGTGACTGGAACAGGTCCCAGGCAGGAGCTGTGTGTCCCCCAATTGTCACCGAGTTACTCCGAGACCCTCCTTCCTTCTTCGTAGCTCCAATTGTGATCTCTCGTATCACTCCCGGATATTCACCCAGAGGGGTTTTGAAGGTTGAGGGTATCAGAGATTTAGGCATCTCGATAGCAGCTTTGGCTGCAGCCTGCGCCAATCGCTGGACCATGGGACGAAGAGCTAGTCTTAGCTCGTCGACCTCGATGGTGACGTTCTCCAGCTCTAGCTCACCGAAGTCACCGAATATATCATCCAATGATTGGCCTCTCTGTTCCTCTCCTCTCATTTCTTCTTGTCACCCTTGCCTGTTCTGCGGATGATGACTTTCTCAGCGTATATCTTCGCATTCTTGAAAATGATCTCCAGACCGCCTCCTACGCCGCCAACCATAGCTGTCAGCTCTCCGGGCACTGCAACATAGTCTTCACCAGCGGCAGCGGCTTCTACGAGGGCAGTCTCCTCATCTTCCAGCTCCACCCAGCGTTCGACCACAGGATGATTCTGTTCTTTTAGGTAAGTCTTGAGGTCACCAATGGACATCACTTCATTCTCAGTAGGAATCCTGTCGCGGACGTCCTCAGGCATGAATTCGTATACTCGCTGCTTCACAGATTCAGGCAGCCAGACAACACGATTCCACCCATCATCTACTTGAAGGAACTTCGGTGACCGCATGTACTCTATGGAGACCCCGTGGAAGCCGGGGACCTGACGACCACCGGCTGTCGAGTCAGCCATGCTTGAGAAAGGAAGACCGTTGACGGTTTCTCCCTTGAAGTCTCTGTGTACGATGCCGAGGCCGTCCACCTCAGGTATCACGAAGGCGATAGCCTCGAAGCAACCGCAACTTGTGTGGGGCTTCTCGAATGCGCTATAGAGTGCCACTGAGGTGACTTTTCCGAGAGACTTCTCAGCGTAGACCTGATTGACTCCTTCATACTCACCTTTGTACTCGTCTATTGTATCGCCCTTTGGAATCGCATAGAGTGGCCCTTTCGGGTCTACCCTAGCTGCAGCTCGCCCATCAAACCAGCTGATAGCTCCACAGTTCGCATATCTCTGAGGAGTTATCATGCACACATGTGTTGGAGCAAAAGACTGACACAAAGAACATCCATAGAACGTATCTACGTCTGCATCACTGAGTCCTCTGGCCCGGGCATCACGCTCATTGTACCTTTTGATGGCTTCGTCATATCGCTCGGCCACCTTCTCAGGGTCGGTTATGAAGGTCACCTGAATATTCTCGATGATATTCATCTCACTCTTGAAGAGTCGAATCAAGACCTTGCCTAGGTGTTCCAGTGTGTTGAAGCCCTTCTCGAATGACCTCTTGCTGAGCCGAATCCATATGTCATACCGCTGGTTGAGGTGCATCATTCCCTCGACAAAGTTCACGTACTCGTGAATGCGTCGTTCGATGACACCCTCTAGGTCAGGCTCTATCTCTTTCCCGGCAACCTCTACAATGATTGCTAGCGGGTGGTAGCTCCCTTCCTCCATGTCCTTCAAATCAGATCCAACTATCGTGACCTTCTCGTCTTCAATTTCATTCATCTCACGGGCCAGAGCAAGCTCGAACTTCTGTTCCATCTTAGGACCGCCGAGCTCGACAAACATGTCCTTCCCTCTGACTCGTTCACCTTCGTACACAACTCCTACATCTACTGGAATATCTTCGAACGACACGTTACTTTCCTCCTCCTACGAACTCAAGGATTTCATCCAAGATAGTGTGCCACTGCTTCTCCTTCATGTTCGGAAAGGACCAATCTGCGTGTGGTTGATAGTAGCGCCCCAGGGAAATTGTCGTCAGATGTGTCCCGAAGTTCATTGTGGCAGATAGCAGTGTCCACTGCATATAGTAGGGAATCCCGAACACCAGAAGCATGTCATGGGGGCCTTTGCCCTTTGGACCGGTCCAGGTCTCGTCCTGCAGGTAGAAGGCAGTCTCCATGGCGCCCATGGATTTTGCTCCCTCAAATCCCTTCTCAATAAAGGCCTTGATTGCTCCGCCTGTGGCGATGACCGGCATCTTCCCGGCCTTAGCCAAGGCAATCGCGAAGTCAATCATGTCGCCCTTTCCGTGCTTCTGCCCCACAGCCTCAGACCCCACCACAAGTAGGGGTTTCTTCGTCTTCTTGAAGGACCTCTGAAGCTGAGTTGCCTTTGTGAGAGACTTAGCACTGTCAGGACCACATATCTCACCGGTCTGCCATGGTACTGGTCTCATGACCATTAGGTACCACCTCCGATGATCTGCTCTTTTAGGAGCGTTGGATCTGGAATCTTCCGTTCCTTCCATTTGTTCTCCTTCATTTGAGCTAGAATCTTGTCCTTGAGCGTAATCGGGATGTCCGAATCACGCCTGATGTAGGTCCAGACATCTTCAGGGAAGTACCCGTAGGAATTCTCGTGGATGTCGATATAGTGACTGAGTTTGATTGAACGACCTTTGCTTGTGTCGTTGGGCCTCAGACAGAGCTTTGCGGTGAGCACATTGGCTTCCTCCACGGTTTCCGCGGCGTAGAAGAGGTGCTCCGGACCAGGCGCCGTCTGCACTCTGTCGCCGGTTCGGGCGTCCCAGACTAGCCAATCCCTATCGCGGTCAACTCTGCCAAGGAGCATTCGACGATACTTGGAACCATGAGGTCCGACGATCACAGGGACTCCAAGCCGCCAGAATCCTGCTGCAATTGATGCAGCCTTCTGAGACATGGCACCCCATGAGATACCTACAGCACCAACTCGGTTGTGAATGTAGTCTGCAATCTCAGCATAGTTACCTCTCAGATTCCTCTTGGCGAAGATAGCAGCAATCTTGATGGCCGCACCCGCAATGTGAGAGTTGGCAACACACGAACCAACGTTCACTACTCCACCGGCATCAAACTCACCATGTCTCCTCTCGTAGATTGACTGGCCGTTCTCATCCTTCACATGGCCTGCAGATATTGCTGCGCAACCAGAGGTGACAATGATGTACCGGCGCTTGGCAAACTCTTCTGCCATGTCATGAACATCCTTTCCACCGCCCGGGTAGTTTGCGCACCCTACATGAGCGATGACACCGGGAATCTCACCGAAAACGATTGGTTGCCCGACACGGCGAATCTCAGTGTCCTGGATTGCTCCTCTACCTGTACGTACAATGTGAGTTTCGTTCTTGCAGTCCTCTTCAGACACTGCAACCATCCAGCTATGAAGTTCGTAGTCATTGGGACATGCCGACTCGCACCGAGCACATCCGATGCAATTCCTGTAGACTTCTCGCAATGGCTCCATATTCCCTGTCTGAGCCGCAAGAACGGCTTCCATCACATTCTGATCATTAGGACAGCTCCTAATACACTCGCTACACTTCGTGCATTCCTCAGCCATCTTCTGTATCTGTTTCGCGGTTGGGAAGAACTTCATCTTGCGACGCTTAGGTTTGAGTTCGATTGCCACCTTGGCTGCAACTTCACCCACCTTGTGTTCATCGCCTATGTATGCCCCTGGTATCTTGCCAGAAACTAGTTCCTCAACTATGGAGGCTACTGAGTCATCGGTTCGGTCTGGTAGGCCCATGAGTGCCTTGTCACTAGTTGATATGACCGGAGCCTTGACTTTCTGTGCCTCTTGAACTACATCTGTCCGGACACACTGCTCATCCACAACAACAACATCGGCCTTCCCGCTTCGGATAAACCGAAGCTGCCAAGAGATTGGTCCAATGACCTTGGCCTTTTGATCACGCCTTGTGATATCCCATGCCGTACAGCACATACCTCCGACCTCAACCTGATCACTGATTCGTTTCTCAGTGATGTAGTCCGTGATTGCTGCGGCTGGAACGATGTTGTGGCCGATGGTCAAGATGATGGCTTTGCTCGTGTCCATCATCCCTATTCCCGACTCAACAAGTGGAGCATCGGGATCGGCCTGTGGCATACCGAGAGTAGATACCTGCGCTAGATCCGCAATCTCCATGCTCAGTTGATCCACCATGCCAGCATGGAAGACCTTGCTTTCGAAATCCAGCCAGCTGCCCTCCTGACCTGTTGCTGTTGCTGAAAGGGTATGAGCTAACTGGGACTCGCAGTAGTCAAGGATTATACTAGCATCCTCCAGAGTACGCGGTCGCATTCCAGTCACAAGACGTGAAACCGGGGCATGGATTTCGGTTCCGGGTCCTTGTATAAGCTCAGTTCGGGGGCCAAATTCCTCGATGAGATGGTCTACAAGATGTCTTGAGTGAGCAAGATGTGCTGAGCAGCCTATATTCGCTGCAGCGAGCACGATTCTGCCCTGCTGACCCTTGAGGTCTAATCCGCAAGCCCCACGCTTGTCTTGCGACAAGTCACACTTGCCCATCGTGCATAGGCAACAGACCTGACAATAAGGCATGTAGCTTGGTTGGTACTTTGTCAGAATCTTGTGATCCCATGAACGGAGAGTTGTGGGACCCGGCATTGGAGTTGGACCCATGGGCTCGTCCCACTCATCGTCCACAATTTGCCCGATTCTGACCTCAAGGCCTTTGAAGACGCCGAGACCGGTAGTAGCTTCATCAGCTTTGAAGTGTGCTTTCTTCTTCATGGTTCATACAAACCCTGTGGCTAATGGTCCGCCGTGAGGAATTGGAGCATAATAAGGTTATGAATCAACCACGAGAACAATCCGAAACCACCGAAATCAATTGTTAACCAAGGACAGCCCCAATGTTTCAGCACTTGATACAGAACAGATTGGGAGATATACAGATGTAACGAACGAATGACTCAGCTAGGCACTCGTTTCTTGGACCAGACGGTTTTTGATCTCTCGCAGAGCGTTCATTCCGGACGAGTTGGGATTCAAGTCGATGGGGGCCATACCTTTCCTGTCCGCCTCCTTGATTGAATCATCCAATGGAACCATTCCAAGCAGCAGGAGTCCCTCAGAGTCCACACGTTGTCTAATCATCTCCTCGTCCTCAGGACCAGCCACCTTGTTGCCGACGGCCAGGATCCTTCCTACGTTGATATCTGTAGCAAGCTTCTTGATCTTTGCAAGAATGCTCAATGACCTTCGGCCTGGTTCTGCAACGACAATGAGCGCGTCCATTCCCTTGGTAGTGCCCCTTCCGAGATTCTCAACGCCCGCATCCATATCCATGACAAAAGCCTCATCGGTGCCCAGAACTAGATGTCGCATGAGTGCCTTTAGAAGTGTGGCCGAAGGGCACATACATCCCGAACCACCGGTTTCAACAGTGCCCGCCACCAAGAGGGTCACATTGTCAGGACCAGAAATGGCGAACTTCTGAGCAAGATCGTCGACCTTTGGATTGAGCTTGAAGACTTCTCTATAGGAACCCGCGCCTGAGATCTCCATCCTCTCCTTGAGCAAGTCCTCATTCTCTGTCAAGGGAACTATCTTCTCAACCTCTTCGATGGGGATTCCCAAAGCAGACCAGAGTGTGTAGCTCGGGTCTGCATCCACAGCCAAGATATTAAGTCCGTCCTGTCCCAGAAGCCTAGCCAGAGTACCGGCCACGGTTGTCTTGCCCACACCGCCCTTTCCTGCAACTGCAATCTTCATAGCGTCTTATCTCCTGTGTGTGTCTCTAACCCTTGTTCTGTTGAATTAACTCATGGAGCTTCTGGAGGGCTTCATGCTGGGACAAGGCGCCCTTGACACTCTTGCCCCAAGGCTTCATCCCAATCTCTGCCGAGTCTATCCTGTGCATTCTTCCTGAGCCTGTGATCATCTCGTCACAGGTGAAGATTGAAACAGCTGCTTTCCTCGATGTGAGTCCCCCCGGAGAACCGATGTATACCAAATTGGTGTTGGCCAGTGCTCTAGCCGCAGGACCAGGAATCTCTGCAAGAGAATCAGAACCGACAACGAGTGCTGCGTCAAACTCCCCGGCAACCAGCCTTTGAAGGGCCATCGAATCCGGGCTGCCTTGAGCCTCTCCAGACACATAATCAATGGATGATGGCGTGCCACTGGTGTCAAAGATGGTCTTGATTGCACCCACGATATTTGTGTCGTGACCCATGGGAAGAGCATATGCTTCCTTCCCAGTAGTCCTTATCGCTTTCACTAGGGCGAGCAAACCACTAAGATTCTCCCTAGCCTTCTTTGAGTTCTGAATGCCGCTGCCATAGAAGAGTACAGTGCAATCAGACTTCTGGAGGTTCCTCACGAGACCCAACAGCTCAGTAGGAGGAACTCCGGCAACAGGGCCAGTAATGGATGATGTTCCGGACACCTCACCGGTCAATGCCTCCAAGAGTTCAGCATCTGAACCGGGAGGAATGATGATACGATGATTCGCCATTTTCATAGTTTCAGTTTCGCGAACGTCAACAACACCGATAGTCCGGCTCTCGATCCCTTCAGGGATTTTGTCGCCTCGAGGTAGTACTGCGAACCTACTAGAGTGCCTGTGATTGCTTTCTGTGGGGTCGGATCCCCAGTATATCACAAACTCTCCATTGTTGCGAACATACTCGAGATCGATTTCGAGGCTCATAGAATGCATCTCATGCGATAGCGCTTGAGCCAATCCAATGCTTGCATCTGTGTCAAAGAATGCGTGAAGTGTTGTAGCTAGGCCCATTCCTTCCCTGAC